>NZ_CBFHWH010000019.1:26273-33186 GCF_965659035.1 Aequoribacter sp.
CACGCTGTTGGTTGCTGATTTACGCGATGAGCCCGTGCCCACGACGTCACCCACAAATGCAACGGGCAGACCTTTGGCTTTGATTTCGTCGATTTGGCTCATTGGGCCAACCACACCGTGCTCTTCGGGGCTCAAACCGTCGCGGGTCATTTTGTACATGGCGCGCGCGTGAAGGGGAATGTCAGGGCGCGACCACGCGTCGGGTGCGGGTGATAAATCGTCGGTATTGGTTTCGCCAGTGACTTTAAATACGGCGACTTTGATTGACTCGGCAACCTCATCGCGCGAGGTAAACCATTCGCCGTCTGCCCAAGATTGCATGACCGCCTGAGCGTGGTTATTGCCGCCCTTGGCGAGTTCTTCGACATCGTGGAACGCGTCGAACATAAGTAGGGTGTGTTTTAGCTGCTCTGCTGCGAGCTCTGCCAGCTCTGCATCGTTAAGTGAGTTGACCAAGGTTTCGATGTTGTAGCCGCCGTGCATGTTGCCCAGCAGTTTCACCGCGTCGGCCTTGCTGATTAGCGGAGATTCGGCTTCGCCCTTTACGATTGCACTTAAGAAGGCCGCTTTGACGTAAGCTGCTTCGTCGACACCGGGTGGCACACGTGTGCTAATTAACTCAACCAAAAAGTCTTCTTCGCCGGCTGGTGGTGCCTTTAATAATTCAACTAGGTCCGCAACCTGTTCTGCGTTTAAAGGCTTTGGTGGGATATTTTCTGCTGCACGTTCAGCAACGTGGGCGCGATAGGCTTCTAACACGTTCGACTCCTTGGTGGTGGTCCATAAAGGGTTTGATATTTTCGCGCGCCAGTATACCGCAAGCGGCTACGAGGGGGAATTCGCAGCCTTCTATAGCATGTATTCATTTGAGCAATAGTGAAGTCGATTTATGCGCAATGCGTTTGGCAAACGGTTTGTGATTCCCTAGTATTGCGCTTTTACCTTCGGAACACACTTACCCATGTTAGATCGCCCCGTCAAAACTCCCTGCATTGGTGTTTGCTCGACCGGTATCGGTGATCTTGTCTGCCGCGGTTGCAAACGATTCGTGCACGAGGTGGTAGACTGGAACGGTTACTCGGTGCAACAAAAGCGTATCGTCGATAGTCGTCTTGCACAGTTTTTGGCTCAGTGCATGGCAAACCGTTTCGAGGTGGTCGACGAGGCCGTGCTCAAAGCCCAGCTGGAGTTGCAGCTGATTCGCTACGACGATGCGCACGCGCCGCTGTGTTGGGTTTTTGCGATCTTGAAAGCCGGCGCGAATCAAATTACTGATCCATCGCTATTTGGATTCGCCGTTCTTCCGTGGTGTCGGGATCAAAGTTTGAAGCAACTGCGCGATGAAGTCGATGAAGAGTATTTTCAGCTGTCTCAAGCGCACTACGAACGGTATTTTTTGCAAGGGGTGGCCAGTGAGTAAAGGCAAAGCTGTGGACGTGCAGCCGATTATTGATTTTTTGGGCAGCGAAACGCCCCGGGCCTGGATAGATTGTGCCTTGCAAAACCAAGAGATCCTGTTGGTCGATCACGCCAACTGCGAAAAAAAAGCCGCGTCAACAGCCTTAAACTTGATGTACCGCTACGTTGAGTTCCCTCAGCTGCTACAAAAATTGTCGCGTTTGGCGCGCGAAGAGCTGAGGCATTTTGAGCAAGTGCACGCGATTATGCGCAAGCGCAATATCGACTACCCGCAGTTGAATGCCTCACGCTACGCTGGTGGTTTGCGTGATAAGGTCAGCAAGCAAGAACCCATGCGTTTGGTCGATACCTTAATTGTGGGTGCGATTATCGAGGCGCGCAGCTGCGAGCGCTTTGCCGCCTTAGCCCCGTATTTAGACGACGAGCTAAACGCGTTTTACAGCTCGCTATTGAAATCGGAGTCGCGCCATTTTATGGATTATTTGGCCTTAGCGCGGCAGGTCGCTGACGACGCCCTGGTAGCCCAGCGAACCGAAGAACTATTGCGCGTTGAAAATGTGCTCATTGCCGATCCCGATCCCGAATTTAGATTTCACTCAGGCGTTCCGCTAGCCGCATAGTCTCGGTGTGCTTGGAGAAGCCTTTTACGCCGGACGCAGCGGTAGGTGCAAAAATTCGATGGTGTTGTCGTCGGCTCTGCAAACCCACACTGGGCGATCCGTGTCCCAATCTCCCAGCACGATGCGCTCTTTAAGTTCTGGCATGGGGTGCCTAGCCGGTCGGTGTGTATGTCCGTGAATTAAAACAGTGACATCGTGGCAGGTCATTACGCGCTCGACCTCGGTCTCATTGACGTCCATGATGTCTTCCGCCTTCACCTGGTTAGCTTCTTGACTCATATCCCGAAGCTGTCGTGCTAGTGCACGTCGTTGGTCTAGGGATTGAGCCAATAAATTTTGCTGCCAGGCTTTGGAGCGAACTTGCGCTCGAAACTGCTGATACTCGGTGTCATCAATACACAGTGAATCACCGTGCATAAGCAATGCACGCTCGCCCGCCAGTGTTAGCACACAGGTATCGGGTAGCAGTGTTGCGCCAATCGTTTGAGCAAAAGTTTCCCCAAGCAGAAAGTCGCGATTACCCTGCATTAGAAACAGCGAGCAACCGCTGTCGACGATGTTACTTAAGGTCGTGCTTAGCTTTTCGGCAAAGGCAGAATCATCATCGTCGCCAATCCAAGCGTCCACCAAATCGCCTAAAATATAGAGCTCGTCGATGTCGCTGCAGTGGTCTTGAAGGAAGTTTTCGAAGGCTAAGAAAAGATCGGGAGCGGCTTCGCTCAGATGTAGATCCGAGATGAAAAGCCGCTCCATGGGATTAAGCGATTTCTACAATCGACTCGATAATAACAGCGTCGACAGGCACGTCTTGGTGGCCGTTGCGAGAGGTCGTCGCCACTGCGCGGATTTTATCTAAGACCTCAGAGCCCTCGGTAACTTTACCAAATACCGCGTAGCCCCAGCCTTGCATATTTTTGCCGCTGTGGTTCAAAAACTCGTTGTTGCTGACGTTAATAAAAAATTGAGCGGTCGCTGAGTGAGGGTCCATAGTGCGAGCCATCGCGATCGTACCGAACTCGTTTTTCAGGCCGTTATCCGCTTCGTTTTCAACGGGTGCTTTGGTGGCTTTTTGCTGCATGTTGGTGTCGAAACCGCCGCCTTGAACCATAAAATTATCGATTACGCGATGGAAGATCGTACCGTCATAAAAGCCTTCACGAACATACTCTAGAAAGTTGGCAACAGTTTTAGGCGCCTTTTCTGCATCGAGTTCAAGTGTCATGTCGCCGAAGGTGGTGGAAATTTTAATCATAAAAAACTCAGTTTCTGTTACATCATTGGGGGCGCAATGATACTGATTTTCGAGGGCGGGGGCAAAAAAACCGCCTGTGTAGCTTTACCGAAAGTAATGCCTACCGATTCGGGCTTCTGGACGGTATAATGCGCGGCTTCGTCTATCACTGGGAATCTCTTGTGTCTGAGCCATCTAGACCCATGCATTTTTTAGAATCTTTGGTCGCCAAAGATTTAGAAGCAGGCAAAATCAACAAGGTTGTGACGCGCTTTCCACCCGAGCCAAACGGCTACTTGCACGTGGGTCACGCTAAATCAATCTGCTTGAATTTTGGCTTGGCTCAACGGTTTGGTGGAGATTGCCACCTGCGCTTCGATGACACCAACCCAGAAAAAGAAAGCGACGAATTTATTCAGGCAATTCAAGCAGATGTTCGCTGGCTGGGTTTTGAGTGGGCGGGCGATGTTCGCTATGCCTCTAGCTACTTTCAGCAGCTGTATGACTGGGCCTGCTATTTGATTGATCAAGGCTTAGCTTATGTGTGTGATTTAAGCGCGGAAGAGGCTCGCACCTATCGAGGTACGTTGACTGAGCCGGGTCGCAACAGTCCCTATCGTGAGCGCAGCGTTGAGGAAAACCGAGCGCTGTTTGCCTCGATGCGCGCGGGTGAGTTTGAAGACGGGGCCAAAGTTCTGCGAGCCAAAATTGACATGGCCAGCCCCAATATGAATTTGCGCGATCCGATTTTGTATCGAATTCGTCGCGTGGTGCATCATCAAACGGGTAGTGAATGGGTGATTTACCCAACCTATGACTTCGCTCACGGACAGGGCGATGCCATTGAAGGCATTACTCACTCGATTTGCTCCTTAGAGTTTGAAGACCATCGCCCCCTATACGATTGGTTTATTAACAATTTGCCTGTTCCCAGCGAGCCACATCAGTACGAGTTTGGTCGGTTAAACTTAAACTACACGGTGACCAGTAAGCGTAAACTCAAGCAATTGGTTGACGAGGGCGTGGTTGCTGGCTGGGATGACCCCAGAATGCCTACCATTGCAGGCATGCGTCGTCGTGGCTACTCGCCCGCGGCAATTCGCACCTTCTGCGATATGATCGGCGTTACGCGTAGTGACGGTACGGTAGACGTTGCAATGTTGGAGCACGCCGTGCGCGATGACCTCAACAATAACGCCCCGCGCGCGATGGCTGTGCTAAACCCGTTGACGGTGACGCTTACCAATTTGAGCGAAGATCACAAAGAAATCGTTATGTCACCCAATCATCCTCAGAATGAGGCGCTGGGCGAGCGCGAGTTGGTGTTTACGCAGCAGGTGGTGATTGACGCTGACGACTTTCGTGAAGAGGCCAATAAAAAGTTTAAGCGCTTGGTATTGGGTAAGCGGGTACGCTTGCGCAATGCCTACGTTATCGAGGCTTACGATGTCATCAAAGACGCCGAAGGTCAGGTGGTCGAGGTTCTCGCCAAAGTCATCGAGAATACGGTAGGAGCGGACCCTGAAGATGGTATTAAGCCAAAAGGCGTGATTCAGTGGGTGTCGAAAAGCGAAGGAGGGCGCGCCACGATTCGCTTGTATGACCGCTTGTTTACGCAAGCTGAACCCGAGGCCGACGGTGATTTTATGGCGGTCGTAAACCCCAACTCACTGGTTGTTATCGAGCGTGCCTATGTCGAGCCGAGTTTGCTAGCCGCCACACCTGAGCAGGCTTTCCAGTTCGAACGCGAAGGTTATTTTGTTGCTGACCGATTCGATCACAGAGCAGGCGCGCCCGTTTTTAACCGCACGATTGGTTTGCGAGACACTTGGCAAGAGGGCGCCTAGGATTCATGGATATCACCTTATACAACACGCTGGCTCGTAAAAAAGAGCGCTTTGAACCTCGAGTTCCCGGCGAGGTCACGATGTACGTTTGTGGCCCCACTGTGTACAACCTAGCGCACATTGGTAATGCTCGTCCGGTCGTTGTATTTGATGTGCTGTTTCGCTTGCTTCAAACCCAATACCAAACGGTGCGATACGCCCGAAACATTACCGACATCGACGATAAAATCATCACTGCAGCGCGCGAGAGAGGCGAACCCATCGACGCGGTAACATCCGAGTTTACGCAAAAGTTTCGTGAGGACGTGGCCGCGCTGGGTACGCTACCACCAAGTTTAGAGCCACATGCGACGCATAATTTGAACCCCATGATCGCAATGGTCGAGGCCTTGTTAGCCAAAAATCACGCTTACGAAGCCGATGGTCACGTACTGTTTTCCGTAAGCAGTATGCCCACTTATGGGGAGCTTTCAGGTCGTAATTTGGACGATATGCTTGCCGGTGCGCGAGTCGAGGTCGCGGATTATAAGCGTCACCCGGGAGATTTTGTTCTGTGGAAGCCCGCCGCCGCAGATGAACCCGGTTGGGACAGTCCATGGGGTAGGGGGCGTCCGGGATGGCATCTTGAGTGTTCGGCCATGATTCACGAGCATTTGGGTTTGGAAATTGATATTCATGGCGGTGGTCGCGATTTGATTTTTCCGCACCATGAAAATGAAATAGCGCAAAGCTGCTGCGCTTATGGCGGCTCTTACGTGCGCTACTGGATGCATAACGCCTACATCGATATTGATGGCGAGAAGATGTCCAAGTCACTGGGTAACTTCAAGACCATACGCGAGCTTCTGGGTCTGTATCGTGGCGAGGTGTTGCGCTTCGCTCTGTTGAGTGCGCATTATCGCTCGAGCCTGAACTTCTCGAAAGACTTGTTAGATCAATCAGAGAATACTTTAAATGGTTTGTACAACGCGCTGCGTAAGGTCGAGTCTGTCGACGCTGTAGTACCCGAATCGGTCGAGCAACAAAGCTGGTATGCAGCGCTGTGTGATGACTTGAATACCCCTTTGGCAATAAGCGAGCTACACCAGATGATTTCTGAGCTCAACAAAGCGAATGATTCAGACAAGGCCTCGATCAAAGGGCGCATCATGGCCTGTGCAAGTTTGTTAGGAATATTGCAAAGCGCCCCGTCCGATTGGCTTCGCGGCGACGACACCGAGGGGCTAAGCGCTGACGCGATTGACGCCTTAGTCGCCGAACGAGTCGAGGCAAAAGCTGCTAAAAACTATGCGCGCGCCGATGAAATTCGGGCAGAACTGACTGCAGCGGGTGTCGTTCTGGAAGATTCGCCGAGTGGCACCACTTGGCGTCGGGCCTAGCCCTAAAACCCAATAAAGAAGGCCACAGATGTGGCCTTCTTTGTGTTCGGCGTTGGGCGATTAAGCCAAGCTTTTCTCGCCGGACATAACGCTCTGTTGAATAAGCGTATTAATAGTCATAGGACCGACACCGCCAGGTACGGGTGTGTAAGCCGCAACCCGATCGATAAGCGGGGCTAGCTCGATATCGCCGATGCCACCGGGATGATAGCCCGCATCGACCACGACCGCGCCGTCTTTAATCCACTCGGCTTTAATGAACTCGGGTTTACCTACGGCGCCGACTAAGATATCGGCTTGCGCCACTAACGCTGGCAGATCCTGCGTACGCGAGTGGCAAATTGTTACAGTGGCGTCCTTGCCCAAGAGCATCATAGCCATGGGTTTGCCCAGAATCGGGGAGCGACCTACCACAAC
>NZ_CBFHWH010000020.1:0-32175 GCF_965659035.1 Aequoribacter sp.
AGCGGCCAGCGGCGCTTAAAGCTAACGCTAATCCATACTCGTGCGCTTCAGGAAAAATCTGCTCGCTGGCTTCTTGCGATTTAAATTGCGCCACGGCCGTCTCGGGCGAATCGGCAAGATCAACCTGAACCTTCGCTTTCATCAAATGAAAATCAAGGCTCGGTTTGCTTTGTCGCGGGGGATATTGCAGCAAACGATTTTTGGTGTCTGAGATACGTGATTCTGAGAGAGGGTGGGTACGTAAGAATTCTGGTATGCGATTACTGCTAGCGTAGCGAGCGGCGCGTAACATTTGCTCGAACATGGCGGGAGTGGCCGCGGGATTGCGTCCTGACAGCGCAAGCGTTTGCATGCCGATGCGGTCAGCTTCCTGCTCGTTCCCTCGGCTGTAGCGCAGCGCAGCGTCTTGAGTTGCTGCTTGTGTGGCAGTAAGAGCGGCTAATCCCATGTCCGAGCCCGTCGTTGCAATTAGCACGAGACCTGCGAGCAAACCTGCCAATGCCAGCGGTTGCTGTGTTTTAGCAAACTCGACTCTGCGCGAGAAGTGTCGTTGACTTAAATGCGCAATTTCGTGCGCTATGACGGACGCAAATTGGTCCTCTGTTTGTGCGAACTGAAATAAGCCCGTATGTATTCCGATGACGCCGCCGGGCACTGCGAAGGCATTCATCGTTGGGTTGTTGACAATAACCACCTCAATCCGTCGGTCTTGCAGCTCGCTGAATTCAACTAGCTCATAGACTAGGTTCTCGACATAACGCTGCATGATGGGGTCTTCGTATACGTTGACCTGGCTGCGAAACATCTTTAACCATGTGCGGCCAAGTTGATGCTCGTACTCAGCAGAGAACACAGTGCCGGCGCTGGATCCCAAGTCTGGAATTTTGAGCTCATTGTTGCCAACAGCACTAATCGCCACGGCAAAACTGAGCGCAACGGTCAAAAATCCTTTGCTGATTAGTTGCTTTGCGGTGGCCAATCTGGTTGTCAAAGACTTACCTCGGTGTGTGAATTCTTGCTGCAAGTATAGCAACTTGCGGTTGGTGTACTGTTGATTGAGACCAAACGAGTGTCACAAAAGTTCACCTGATATTCAAACTTACGCGTACATTGTATACTTTGTGGTGAAATGTGGGCATTTAAGAGTGAGTTATGTCAGAAAGCGTAGTCGATGCTAGAGGCATGCGATGCCCTATGCCTTTGCTCATGGCGAAGCGCGCCTTGATGACTGCTCAGGCAGGGGAACGTGTACGAGTCTTTGCATCGGACCCCGGTTCTTGGCGAGATTTTCATGCCTACGCGAAATTAGCGGAAGAACAATTAACGGCAGAGCAATTAGGCGAGCAAGAGTTCGTGTATGAGTTCACCAAAAAACATTCCTTCTAGGGCCCTGTATGCTGACGATTTTTAGAAAATGGTACGATCGGTACCTGTTTGAGGAAGAATCAGTATTGTTGCTGGTTCTGATCAGCGTGACCCTATTTTTGATGATGGTTTTGGGTGCAGTGATGGCGCCAATTGTGGCCGCGCTGATTTTAGCCTACTTGGTGCAGGGAGTGTCTACACGAATGCAAAGTGTAGGTTTGCCAAAGTGGATGGGTTTTATAGCGGCCTACGGGCTATTTTTGACGGTGTTCTTTGGGTCGATTTTGGGATTGTTTCCCTTAGTGTGGCGTCAGCTCGCCACGCTGGCTTCTGAGTTTCCGCGAATGGTTAAGGAAGTTCAGGCGGCTTTGAGTGTGTTGCCTGACAGGTACCCCCAGTTCATTTCTGAACAGCAGATTGTCGATTTGGTAGCCTCGGTTCAACGCGAACTAGCGCCTGCGGGCCAAAAGCTGTTGGAGTTGTCGTTGAACTCAATTCCCGGCCTCTTTGGCGTCATGATTTACCTCATCCTTATTCCGCTGTTGGTTTTTTTCTTCTTGAAAGATAAGGATGTGATTACCGGCTGGCTGTCTAGCCAGTTGCCCAAAGAGCGCCCGCTACTGCGTCGAATTTGGGCTGAGATGGACCTGCAGATTGCCAATTACGCCAGGGGTAAAGCTATCGAAGTTCTGATCGTGGGCTCGGTCAGTTACATTGCGTTATTAACACTGGGTTTAAATTATGCCGCGCTGCTCGGTTTGCTGGTTGGGTTGTCGGTTATTATTCCTTATGTTGGAGCAACCCTTGTGACTATCCCGGTGGTGCTGGTTGCGTTCTTCCAGTGGGGTATTGGTAATGAGTTTTACACTGTGCTTGCAGTCTACTTAGTCATCCAAATCCTCGACGGCAATGTGCTTGTCCCCTTGCTTTTTTCAGAGGCGGTTAACTTGCACCCCGTCGCAATCATTCTGGCTGTGTTGTTTTTTGGCGGTGTCTGGGGCTTGTGGGGTGCGTTTTTTGCCATACCACTGGCTACTCTTATCAAAGCCATTATGAACGCATGGCCTGTTCCTGAAGCTTACGAATCCATCACCTCAGACTCAACAGGAGACACACTATGAGGCTTACAAATACCCTGTGGTCCTTTGGCCTGGTTGTTGCCCTAGGCGCAGCTCTCGGTTGCCAGCCCGAAGGCGCTCAGCAAGAGGTCGTAGCGCAAGAACCGAGTCAGCCAGTGGTCAGCCCGATCGACGATCGGCAATACCGTGCGCTCGAGTTAGATAACGGCTTGCAAGTCTTGTTGGTGTCGGATGCCAAAACTCAAAAGGCTGCAGCGGCGTTAGATGTTTATGTTGGTAGCGGTGACAACCCCAAAGGTCGGGGCGGCTTGGCACACTTTTTAGAGCACATGCTGTTCTTGGGGACAGAGAAATATCCAGACCCCGCGGAGTACGAGCAGTACATCACCGAACATGGTGGTAACCGTAATGCGTACACTTCGTTTGACCATACTAACTATTTTTTCGATGTGAATGCCGAGCATTTCACCGAAGCTTTAGATCGTTTCGCCCAGTTCTTTGTGTCGCCCAAAATGGACGCCGAGTATGTCGATCGCGAGATGAACGCAGTTCAGGCTGAGTATCAGATGGGCTTAAAGTCGGACGGTCGACGTGGGCTAGACGTGTTACAAGCGTTGATGCACCCAGAGCATCCCTACAGTCAGTTTTCTGTCGGTTCTTTAGAGTCGTTGGCGGATCGCCCTGATCAACCGATTCGCGCGGATTTATTGGCGTTTTATGAGCGCTACTATGTGGCGGGTAATATGCGCTTGGTCGTACTTGGAGCAGAGTCATTGGACGCTCTCGAAGCCATGGTAAAGGCGTCGTTTTCAGAAGTGCCAGCAGGGGATGTGGTTCACGATCCAGTTAACGTACCCATGTTTCCCGAGACTTTACTTCCATCCCTTGTGAGCATTGAGCCCACGGCGGCGAATCGAAGCCTCGAAATTATTTTCCCCATTGGTGACTACACTGAGCAGTACCTCAGCGATCCGGCCCGATACCTTGGTCATCTTTTGGGGCATGAGGGTCCGACCAGTCTGCTTGCGCAACTTAAACGTGAAGGTTTGGCGGAGTCTTTGTCGGCTGGTGCCAGTTTTAGGTGGAGAGGGGGAGCTCTTTTCTACATCGATATTAAACTGACTGAGGCGGGTATCGAGCAGAGCGATCGCATCGTTCAAATGACCCATTCGGCGCTGGCTCATCTGCGTGCAGAAGGCGTGCAGTCTTGGGTGTTTGATGAGTTGAAGCAGCTGTCGGATTTGAACTTTCGTTTTCAAGAAAAAGGCGAACCGATTCGCTATGTCAGTCGCTTGGCAAGCTCGATGCATGACTTCCCTGTGCGCGATTGGCTGCGTGGCGGAACCTACCTCGAGCAATTTGATGCCGAATTGACCCAAGGTCTTCTCGATTCTATGTCTCCCGAGAAAGCCCTGGTGACCTTGGCGTACCCTGGCATCAAGACCGATAAACGTTCACCAAACTATCAAACTCCCTACGCATTGGTATCGGGTGATGAGTTTGCCAAGCCCTTGCCTGAAGACGATGCCGCTCTGGCGACTATTGACTTGCCCGCGCCCAATGCTTTTATTGCCAGCAATGTTGATGTCGTGTCTTTCGATGAGAAGCCTGCAAAGCTCCCTGTCATGAGTATCGATCAAGGTGTTGCCGTTTGGTTTCAGCATGATGATGAGTTCGAGGTTCCCAAGGGTGCTCTGAATGTGAATTTCCGCTCTGCCCTAGTGGGACAGTCGGTGGAGGTTGATATGGCTTTGGAGCTTTATACTGCTCTGGTAAGTGATCAGGCGAATGATTTTGCGTATGCTGCCCAAATTGCGGGGCTGCAGAGCTCGGTCTACCGCCACTCTCGAGGCATTAGCATGCGAGTCAACGGTTACAATGACAAGCAGGTTGCTTTGCTTCAGCGACTACTGGCGGTCATGCAGGCGATGGAGTTTAGTGAAGAGCGATTCAACAATCTTCGGGCCGAGCGTATTCGTCAGATTGAGAACAAATCGGCGCAGCGACCCGCGAGCCAAATTATGGGGGCGCTGCGAGAAGCCCTGAATCATTCTTCGTGGAGTGACGATCAGCAGGTTGCCGCCTTACGGAATCTAACGTTTGGCGGTGTTAAGAGCCAAGCAGCTGCCTTCTGGGACTCTGTGAATGTCGAGGCTCTTCTCTACGGCAACTATGTCGATGAGGATGTTGTCGCCGTGCGAGAAGCTCTAAGTTCCTTAGTCAGCGATGGTTCAGTCGAGTTGCCAGCTCTCGCAGTGACCAATCTTGATCAGGACCAGCGTCAACAGTTAACCCAAGAGTTAGAGCACGACGACGCGGTGATCAGTTGGTACATTCAAGGTAGCGATCGCTCGGTTCAGCAACAGGCTTTATTTGACTTGACTGGACAGGCCCTTAAATCTGGATTTTTCCAGCAGCTGCGAACTGAACAGCAGCTTGGATACATTGCTAGCGCTTTTTCTTGGCCTCAAAGCCGTGTGCCGGGTTTAGTCATGATTATTCAATCGCCCAGTCATTCAAGCTTAGATGTCCGAGACGCAATCGGAACGTTCTTGGAGGCGGTGCCGGGCGATATCGATGAAGCCGCGTTTAATCGTCATCGTCAGGCCTTGGTGGCCGAGATTAACGAGCCCTTTAAAAACCTTTGGGAGCGCGCAGAGTTCCTGTGGCAATCCTTGGGCGAAGGGGATCACAGCTTTAGCTCGAAACAGGATTTAGCGGACGCAGTGTCACAGATCTCTTATTCTGATTGGCTGGCGTTCTTTAAAACACAGGTTTTGGAAACGCACAGATCGTTATTGGTTGTTGCGCCAGGTAAGTTCGATAAGCATCCGGCCGAGCCAATCGAGTATAAGCAGCCAGCAGAGGCGAAATTAGCCAATAAGCGCTTTGCTATTGAACTTTGAGTTTGAAAATTTACTACGCCGAATGGGTCATAAATTACACGGCAGCGTCTAGTTTCGACCCATTTTTATTGAGTTTTTGCGCGGTTTTGTAATATTATTACATTTTGCCGCGATTCTGCGGCGATCCTCAGTTCGGAGACGATTAGGCATGATGCATGATGTAGACCCCCAAGAAACACGCGAATGGATTGAGGCTCTCGATGCCGTGGTTCGAGCTTCGAGCCCAGAGCGTGCTGGGTTTTTATTACGTGAGTTGGCAAAGCATGCAACGCAAGAGCGCTTGCCTTTGCCGCCCGCAATTACCACACCTTTCCGCAACACCATCCCCGTGTCTGAAGAGAAGGTCATGCCCGGCGATTTGTTTATGGAGCGCCGTATTCGCTCACTGACTCGCTGGAATGCGCTGGCAATGGTGATGCGAGCGAACGACAATGACGAGGGTTTGGGTGGTCATATTTCGAGTTTCAGTTCCAGCGCGACTCTGTACGATGTGGGCTTTAACTATTTCTTCCGGGGTAACGAGAACGGTCAGCTGGGAGACCTGGTGTTCTTCCAAGGCCACAGTGCTCCGGGAGTGTATGCTCGCTCGTATCTTGAAGGCCGCTTGAGCGAAGAGCAGCTGGATAACTTCCGCCGCGAAGTCGACGGTAATGGCTTATCGTCTTACCCGCATCCTTGGCTGATGCCCGATTACTGGCAGTTTCCCACCGTTTCGATGGGTCTTGGACCGATTCAGGCAATTTACCAAGCGCACGTCATGAAATACCAACAGAAGCGCGGCTTAGTGGACCACGGTGATCGCAACGTCTGGTGCTTTATGGGTGATGGTGAGTGTGACGAGCCCGAATCTTTGGGTGCCATCTCACTGGCGGGTCGCGAGGGACTGGGCAACCTGACGTTTGTAATCAACTGTAACTTGCAGCGCTTGGATGGTCCTGTGCGAGGTAACGGCAAGATTATCCAAGAGCTTGAGGGTGTTTTCCGTGGTGCAGGTTGGGACGTCATCAAGGTTGTTTGGGGGCGTCGCTGGGATCCTTTGCTCGAAAAAGATGAAACCGGGTTGTTACAAAAGCGCATGGATGAGGTTTGCGACGGCGAGTTGCAAAACTATAAATATAACGGCGGCGCTTACACGCGAGAACATTTTTTCGGCAAGTACCCGGAACTTTTAGAACTGGTTTCCGATCTGTCAGATGAAGACATCATGTATCTTAATCGTGGTGGGCACGATCCTTACAAAATTTACGCTGCCTATGCGCAGGCCGTGTCTCAGCACGAACGTCCGACAGTGATTCTAGCCATGACCGTCAAGGGTTATGGCACGGGTGAGGCGGGCGAAGCAAATAACGAGACCCACTCCCTGAAAAAACTGGATATGGATAGTCTGCGCGCGTTCCGCGACCGCTTTGGTATTCCTATTAGCGATGAAGAGCTGCAGCACGTCCCCTATTATCGCCCGTCGCCGGATAGCCCCGAAATTCGCTACATGATGCAGCGACGCCAGGAGCTGCAGGGCGTTATGCCAAGCCGACACAGCGAGGTTGAGCGTTTACAGATCCCTGCGATCGAGGCCTTCAGCTCGCAGCTAGCCAGTAGTGGCAAGCGCGAGGTTTCTACAACGATGGCCTTCGTACGAATTCTGTCGACCTTGGTAAAAGACAAGCAAATGGGTGAACGCGTTGTGCCTATCGTACCTGATGAGGCGCGGACCTTCGGAATGGAAGGTATGTTTCGTCAGTTGGGTATCTACTCTTCGGTAGGGCAGCGTTACACGCCGCATGATGCGGGTCAGATCATGTTCTATAAAGAAGATGAGCGCGGCCAGATCCTAGAAGAAGGTATTAACGAAGCCGGTGCGATGAGTGCGTGGTTGGCAGCGGCAACGTCCTTCTCGACGAGTCGCTTGACGATGGTGCCCTTTTATATTTTCTACTCCATGTTCGGATTCCAGCGTATTGGCGATTTGGCTTGGGCTGCTGGCGATAGCCAGGCGCGCGGCTTCCTGATTGGCGCAACCGCGGGACGGACTACGCTGAATGGTGAAGGTTTGCAGCACCAAGATGGTCACAGTCATTTAATGGCCTCTACCATACCAAACTGCGTTAGTTACGACCCAACCTATGCCTATGAGCTTGCGGTAATTATTCAAGACGGTCTGCGCCGGATGTACGAAGTAGGGGAGAACTGCTTTTACTACATCACGACAATGAACGAAAACTACCACCAGCCCGAAATGCCCAAAGGGGTGGACGAGGGCATTTTAAAAGGTATGTACCCTCGCGCTGTCTCGAAAAAGCGGGGTAAAAAGCGCGTGCAATTGATGGGCGCGGGTACCATTTTACGTGAGGTGGAAGCTGCCGCCGAAATGCTGGAACAAGAATACGGGGTGGCGGCCGACGTTTGGAGCGTCACCAGTGTGAATGAATTGGCTCGCGAGGGCCGTGCTGTTGAGCGCAGTAATCGATTAAACCCGATGGGTGAGAAAAAGGCCCCGTATGTGACTGAGTGTTTATCACAGCGTTCAGGTCCTTGCGTAATAGCGACCGACTACATACGTGCGTATTCAGAGCAGTTACGAGCTTTTGTACCCGAGCGTTTCGTGGTGCTGGGAACGGATGGCTATGGACGTAGCGATACTCGATCGAAATTAAGAGACTTTTTTGAGGTGAGTCGCGAATGGATCGTTCTCGCGGCCCTCAGCGCGCTGGTCGACGAAGGCGTGCTCGATGCCAAGGTTGTTGTAGAAGCCATGCCGAAGCTGGGTATTTCTGCAGCCAAGCTTGACCCCATGACGGTGTAACGAGGTTAGGACAGAGTACTATGGCAAAACAACAGGTAATTGTGCCCGACATTGGCGCGGATGCAGCTGAAGTTATCGAGTGGATGGTTCAGGTCGGAGATGAAATTGCTGTCGACGACAGTTTGCTCGTATTAGAGTCTGATAAGGCGTCAATGGAAGTGCCATCGACTCTGGCAGGAACGGTAGTCGAACTTCTGGTTAACATCGGCGATTCCCTAAGTGAGGGTGCAGCGATCGTTTTGGTCGAGACAGCTGATGCTATAGAGCCCGCCCAAGTAAGGGAAGAACCGCCTGAAACCAACCAAGCTGAAGCTGCCGATCAGTCTGAGGCACAAGAGGCTTTGGTTGAAGCGCCCAATAATCAGCCGGTAAGTGCCGGGAAGCACTCAGTGCTTGTGCCTGACATTGGTACAGATGATGCGGTTGAGGTTATTGAATTGTCTGTCTCGGTAGGGGATGAGGTCGAAGAAGGCGACACCCTTCTGGTTCTGGAGTCAGATAAAGCGTCGATGGAAATTCCCTCGGATGCATCAGGCAGGGTGTTGGAAATTGCTGTTGCGGTGGGTGCTTCATTGAAGCAGGGCGATCTTATCGGTGTGTTAGAGGTTGCAGGCCGTGTAGACACACCACCAGCGACGGCTCAAGAACCAAAGCAAGAAGCCCCGCCGCCTGCGCCAGCAGTGCCTAAAGCCGTGTCTGAACAGCCTAAAACAGCGCCTGTGGAGAGAGCGACTGCATCAAGCTCTGAAGTGGTATACGCAGGCCCCGCGGTACGTAAGCTAGCGCGGGAGTTTTCGATCCCGCTAGAGCAGGTCAGTGGTTCGGGTCCTCGCGGGCGCATCCTAAAAGAAGACTTGCACACTTTCGTGCAGCAACGCCTGTCGAAGCCTGAAGCGGCGACTGTGAGCGTTGGGACAGGTATACCAGCCGTTCCAGCGGTAGACTTTTCGCAGTTTGGGCCTGTCCGTGAAGAAGCGCTCAGCAAAATTGGCAAAGTCACGGCGGCAAATATGCAGCGTAGTTGGCTCAATGTACCGCATGTTACTCAATACGATGATGCCGATGTCACTGACTTGGAAGCGTTCCGGGTCAGCCTAAAAGACGAAGCGGCGCGCAAGGGTACCAAGCTCACGCCCCTTCCTTTCTTGCTAAAAGCATGTGCTGTCGCGTTGAAGGACAATCCTAAGTTCAACTCGTCATTGTCAGCCGACGGTGAGTCGATCATCTACAAAGAATACGTGCACATTGGCTTTGCAGTCGATACCCCTGCGGGACTATTGGTGCCTGTTATTCGCGATGTTGACAAGAAAGGGCTTTGGGAGCTGGCCGAGGAAGTCCTGGAGCTAGCCGCCTTAGCGCGTGACAAGAAACTTAAGCCAGCACAGATGCAAGGTGCCTGTTTTACGATTTCTAGTTTAGGCGCTTTGGGTGGTAAGGGCTTTACGCCTATCGTCAACGCTCCCGAAGTTGGCATTTTAGGTGTGTCTAAATCGTCCGTACAACCCGTGTGGGATGGTTCTAGTTTTGTGCCCAGGACCATGCTGCCACTGTCGGTATCCTACGATCACCGCGTAATTAATGGAGCAGACGGTGGTCGCTTTATGAACCAGGTCGTCGCTTTGTTATCGGATATCCGGCGACTGACTTTGTAAATTCATTAGCCATTCTGGCACGAATTCTGCAAGCTTGACATCAAGCGTGTAGAAAACAAGCGAGAATGGTTAATGGCACAAGGCCCCTTACAAGGCATATTACCGTGGCAAGCAGACTTTATTGCGACCCACAAACTGCCGTTTGAGTACGTTCTTCAGATCGAGACGGTTTTCGCAGACCGAGTGGGTCAGGAGGCGATGCACCGAATTGGTGCGGAAGGGCCGATCTTATTGGGCATCTATGGTGCCCAAGGCTCGGGTAAAAGTACCTTAGCGGCCTATCTCGCCAAGCGTCACGAGTCTTTAAGCTCTGGGTGCTGCGTTGTACTCTCCATCGACGATTTTTATTTAACAAGAGCGCAGCGGCAGCAACTGGCACTAGAGGTTCACCCTCTGCTACGAACCCGCGGTGTTCCGGGGACGCATGACATAGTCTTGCTCAAGACCACGCTCGATCGTTTAGCTCATTTCACAGGGCCCGTATCCATTCCCCGGTTTGACAAATTGGCCGATGATCGTGTGCCCGAAACTCAATTCGATATAGTCACCTCAGCGCCCTCTCTGGTTATTCTTGAGGGTTGGTGTGTAGGCATACTACCTCAAGGCAGCGCAGATCTAACCGAGCCCTGCAATCATCTTGAACGCATCGAAGACCCCGCGGGTGATTGGCGCCAGTTCGTCAACACCAGCCTAGAGCGCGATTATTTGTCGATATGGGACCAACTTGACGAGTTGTGGGCACTGTTGGCACCCGGATTTGAAGTGGTAAGCGAATGGCGCTTAGAGCAAGAAGTTCGACTTGGTGCCCAGAGGCCCGAGGCGATGATGACGCCACAGGAAGTTGCGCGCTTTATACAGCATTACGAACGTTTGACGCGTTCGTCACTGAATTCCATGCCCAACCTGGCAGATTTGTGCCTGCGACTAGATTCTCAACGAGCAATTACTGAAGTCACAGAAGGAAAACGGCGGTTTTATGAGTGTTAATTTAATGGTGGTTACCGATCTCGACGGCACTTTGTTAGATCACTATTCCTACGATTTTAAGCCCGCTATGTCAGTCGTTTCTTCGCTAAAACGCTCGGGTATTCCGCTTGTATTTAACAGTTCTAAAACACATGCAGAGATGCGTTATCTGCAGGATCAGATGGGCCTGCTTGACCCCATGATATGTGAGAATGGCTCGGCTATCTATCTGCCAAAAGATCGTTTTCGGACGGCCCAATCCGCGTGGGAGGACCACGGCGACTTTTGGCGAATCTCGCTAGCCAAGCCCCGCGAACACTGGCTGCGCATATTGGCGGAATACCCCGACCAAGGGTCGATCTTGAGTTTTTCAACGATGGGTATTCAAGGCGTGATGAACACCACAGGGCTCGATTGGGCAGGGTCAGAGCGCGCCTCGCAGCGGGAGTATACCGAGCCTTTGATGCCCCCTGCTAACAATGAAATCAAACAGGATCTTATTGCCTATCTGATCGGGAAAGGTGCTCTAGTGCAGCAGGGTGGGCGTTTTATGACTGTCGGTGATTCCGTTGATAAGGGACGAGCTATGGAAACCTTGGCGTGCTTTTGGCGCCAGCAATACGGTTTGCCCCTGCGGACACTGGCATTGGGGGATGGCTTAAATGACGTGGCCATGCTCGAAAAGGCAAACCGATCCGTGTGGATACGGTCTCCAGTGAACCCCATCCCCGATCTCGTCAAGCAAAAAGACTGGTACATAACGCAAGAATGCGGTCCTAAGGCTTGGGCTGCCGCCACGCAGATGTGGCTGGAGCAGCACAGTCACCTGGTAAACTCAAATAAAGTTAAGGAGCACTATGGCTGATTTTTATCAAAATGGTATTGTCACGACCTTGCATAATTTACGGGCAAGACCAGTCGATGACCTCGAAAAAGAATTAGAGCATTTTGCCAAGAAACGGCCTTTGGGCTTGATTTTGCCATCGCTGTATTCGGAACTTGAGGCGCCGGCCTTGGGGAACATCGTTAAAGAGCTCCAAAAAGTATCGTATCTAAATCAGATTGTGGTGGGGCTTGATCGAGCCACTCCGGCCGAGTACCAGCATGCATTGCGGTTCTTTGAACGATTGCCTCAGCATCATCGTATTTTGTGGAATGATGGCCCCCGGTTAAAGGCGCTGGACGCTGAGCTAGAGGCCCTGGATCTTGCTCCCAAGGAATTGGGTAAAGGGCGCAATGTTTGGTATTGCATGGGTTATGTGTTGGCCTCCAATCGCGCCGAGGCGGTAGCCTTGCACGATTGTGATATCGTGACCTACGAGCGCGATTTGCTCGCAAAATTAATCTACCCCGTAGCTCATCCCATGTTTAACTACGAGTTTTGCAAGGGCTTTTACGCTCGAGTAGCGGACGGCAAAATTAATGGTCGTGTGAGTCGGCTCTTAGTCACTCCCTTGCTCCGCGCAGCTCAAAAAGTGTTGGGCAACATTGAGTATTTGACCTTTATGGACAGCTTTCGCTACCCCTTGGCAGGCGAATTTTCTTTCCGTCGAGATGTGTTGACGGATCTACGAATTCCCAGCGATTGGGGTCTAGAGATCGGCGTGCTATCTGAGATGTACCGCAACTATGCCAACAATCGATTGTGTCAGGCAGAGATCGCTGACCACTACGACCATAAGCATCAAGACTTGTCCGAGAATGACTCGCAGGCGGGTTTGTCGCGTATGTCGATCGATATCTCTAAGGCCTTGTTCCGTAAGTTGGCCACCCAAGGCGTTACCTTAAGTCCTGAGATTTTTCGTGCCATTAAAGCGAGTTATTACCGCATAGCGCTGGATTTTGTCGAGAGCTATCGCAACGACGCCATCATGAATGGCTTAACGGTCGATATTCATGCCGAGGAGCGAGCGGTCGAATTGTTTGCAGATAACATCATTCAAGCGGGCGAAGTATTTCTGGCGCGCCCCAAAGAGCGGCCCTTTATTCCCTCTTGGAACCGTGTGATAAGCGCTGTTCCTGATGTGCTTGAGCGCTTATATGAAGCTGTGGAGCTAGATTACTTGGATAATCGCGGAGGTTAGTGTGGCGTTGATATCACCCTTTGAGCATCTAACAGAGCGCGTTAAACATTTGCTGCATCAAATTTATGAGGATGTTTCGGGTGATTTTGATATTGAAGCGCTAGTGGAAATTCTCCTTGCAGAAATGCGTCTAAGTGAAGAGTCGACCCAACCCCTAGCGCATAAAAATGTTTGGAGCCAACACGATGCGTGGGTCATCACTTATGGGGATACGATCGTTTCTGAAGACGAAAAGCCCCTTATTACGCTGGGACGATTTCTTGATCAGAATTTGTCAGGGGCCATTAACGGTGTGCATGTATTGCCGTTTTATCCGTACAGCTCTGATGATGGTTTTGCCGTACTCGATTACTCCAGTGTGAATGAAACCCTAGGATCTTGGGGCGATATTCAAGCCTTAGCGTCGCGCTACTCGCTTATGGCTGATTTGGTCATTAATCACTGTTCAAGCCGTTCGCTGTGGTTTCAGAATTTCCTGAAAGGGGTGCACCCCGGCGCTGATTATTTTTATACCGCCAGTCCAGATGACGATCTGAGTACCGTTGTTCGTCCAAGAACCTCACCCCTGTTGCAAGAGGTCGATACCGCATTAGGTACGCGGCACGTGTGGTGCACGTTTAGTCACGATCAGGTCGATTTGGATTTTCGTAATCCTGACGTGCTGCGGCAATTCGTATCCATTATTCGGTTCTATTTGGATATGGGAGTACGAATTTTCCGCTTAGATGCGGTGGCATTTTTATGGAAGCAGGCCGGTACGCCCAGCATCAACTTGCCGCAGACTCATGCTGTCGTGCGGCTGCTGCGTGAACTCATGGAGCATGCAGTCTCCGAGTCAGTGATCATTACCGAAACCAACATTCCCAACATCGAGAACTTGAGCTATTTCGGTAATGGTAACGAAGCGCATGGGGTATATAACTTTAGTTTGCCGCCCCTGCTGTTACACGCCTTGGTCGGGGGTGATTGCACGCACTTGAATCAGTGGATGATGGGTATGCCGCCCGCTAAAACCGGGACAACTTACTTTAACTTTATTGCATCGCACGATGGCATTGGTTTGCGTCCCGCAGAGGGTTTGTTGGATGATGACGAGCTCCAGAGCCTCATAACCGCGATGGAGGAGCGAGGCGGGCGTTTATCGAGGCGCAGCACGGCGGACGGAGACTCGCGTGTTTACGAAATCAATATTTCGTTGTTTGACGCGTTGTGTGATCCGGCCGATGAATCAATCGATACTGGTATAGAGCGAATGGTCTGTGCTCATGCACTGATGTTTGCGTTGGCGGGTATCCCTGGTATCTATATTCACAGCCTGCTTGGTACTCGCAATGACTACGAGCGATTAGAGCATTTAGGCTACAACCGCGCAATCAATCGGCGGCAATGGTCCGAGTCGGATTTATTGGCGCAGTTAGGTGATGAGTCCTCAAGTCATGCGCGAGTTCTAAAAGACCTCAAGAATTTGTTGAGCATAAGGCAGCGACAATCGGCGTTTCATCCCAACGCAGCGCAGTTTTTGTTGCACCTCAATAAAGAGGTGTTCGGGTTTTGGCGCGAAAGTCTTGATGGCCGTCAACGCATTTTTTGCTTATTTAATTTGGCAGGAACCACACAAGAAGTGCATATGGCTGATTTGAATTTGGTGGAGCCTTATTGGGTGGATCTGATTTCTGGGCAAGACCATGTGGATCGTAATCAGCGAGTATTGTTGAGGCCCTATCAAAGTCTGTGGTTAACAAATTTACCTAATCATCAATAAGGTTTTGGTAGCAGAGAGCGCGCAGGTGTTGGCTTGCTTCTGAAGGACTTAGATCGGCGTTTCCAGACTGCACAGACCACTCATCAAAACTCAGCAAGCCCGTTCTTGGCGGTGCTAGTTGATGGATGTATTTAAGCGTTCTAAACCCGTCAAACCACAGGTGCAGCTGTCGCTGAAATTTCTGTGGCGTGGGGCCATGCGTTTTGCAGTGTATCAGTGCTGATTCGAGCCCAAGTGTTTTGAGTGCCGTTTTTGCCTCCTCTGGCAACGCGGCTGTCACTGCGTCGAACGTCTGGGCGCCCGAGGCGACGTTCGCTAAAAAGCCTTTTAGGCTTTCAAAAACCTTGGGAGGATAAAATACCTGAGTTTTCAGGGGAGTCGCCTCATCGCTCAAGGTGTTCACACCTTGCCCCGTGCCGAACGGGGTCCGGTCGGAGCGCCTAGGTGACAACATAATGGTCGACTCTAAGCCGAGTGTTCGGATTTTGCCTAACTTATTGGCCTTGTTTAACAGATAAAAATCTTCACCCGCAGCCCGTTTGGGTATGCCGCGAACCTGCGCGTAGGCTTTAGCACGCATCGCCATGCAGCTGCCAATAGAGTGATGTGCGTAAGGTGATTTTGCGTGCAGGAGTCCGGCGACATAATGATGGAGCTTAAGTTCATATAAAGCCAATGCCAGTTGCTCCTCTGGAGTTCCGGCTTGGCTATGACTAAATGGGTAGACAACCGCGGGGGTATCGATTTCGGGTCTGGGCAAGGCCTCAAAATAGGTTTCGGGCAGAAGGGCGTCCGCATCGGTCATGGCAATCCAGTCGCTTTGAATGAGTCCATGAACATGCCATTTTAAAGCAATATCTGCGGCTAGTTTACGTGCAAGACCGACACCATGTTTGGGGTTAAAGCCCGTTTGATTGGTGCTTCGGTCAACCAGCAGGATATGGCGGTTGTCGCCTTCGAGTGTGATGAGTCGATCATGATAGCCCAGCTCGAGGCTCGGATGTTCGCAAGACAGCGATTCAACCAAGCTGATATTAAGACCACTGTCACGTCCCCGAGGGTGATTTACGACCAGTATTATCAGTATATTCGCGGTTTTGGGTAACGCCTTAATAAACGCGGACGATTCATTAAAGCAGGGGATGCACACTACCCATTGCCACTGATAAGTGTGCTGGCCTTGGGCAGGCGAGGCTGGAAGATTCGGTTCCGCGTAGTGGTTGAGGTATTGCTGGATGCTTTTGTGCACCACTCAGACCTAGTGTAAGGCTGCGCGCAGGGGCATTGATCTGACAATATCCGCCTCGATATCGAGCAGCTCTTGCCAGCGCTCATCGACTTCGACTTGAGGTAAATACAAATAGGCTAGTTTTAGGAACGTCTCGTAATGGCGCTCTTCTGAACGAGCGATAGCGGTATAAAACTGCTTGATTCCCGGTTCTTCTAACGCTTCAGCCACAAGGCCAAAGCGCTCGGCGCCTCGAGCCTCTATGATGCTGGCGGTGAGTAGCCTGTCCATCAAATAAATGTCCTGACCCTGGCGGATACTTTTTCGAAACTCAATCACGTAGGGGTCTTTTGTGTCTGCTGCTGTAATAAGGCCTCGGGCGTGGATCCACTTAACTACCTCCCGATAATGGCTTAGTTCTTCAACAGCTAGATCGGCCATGGTGCTTACCAGCTCGAGTTTGTCGGGGTAGTGGCTCAGCATAGAAATGGCCATACCCGATGCCTTTTTCTCTGCAGCGGCATGATCGAGCAAGAACTCGTTGAAGTCGGCAAGTACGGTTTGAACCCACTCGGGCGAGGTGGCATAGCGCAGCGGTGAAGTCATCGTGCATCCTTATGTTGGTCAGCGCGTATTGAACGAAAAATAAGCGCCAAACTCAAGGAGTGCGCCTGTTTTGGTAGGCTGTGTTAGACTTGCGCCAGAATTACAGTTTGCCCGGTTTACAAGGAATACAGCATGGTTATTAAACCTAAGGTTCGCGGATTTTTATGCACCACGACACATCCAGAGGGATGCGCCGAAAACGTCCGTCGACAAATTCGATATACTCAATCACAAGGCGCTATTGAAAATGGCCCGCAGCGCGTTTTAGTGATTGGTGCGTCTACTGGCTATGGCCTTGCCTCGCGCATTACAGCGGCCTTTGGTTGTGGCGCGAGTACTTTAGGTATTTTCTTCGAGAAGCCCGGTACCGAGAAAAAGCCAGGCACTGCGGGTTGGTATAACTCAGCCGCGTTCCATGACTGTGCTCAAGAAGAAGGGCTTTACGCTAAAAGTATTAACGGTGATGCCTTCTCAAACGAACTCAAACAGCAAACTATTGACGTTATCCGGAAAGATCTGGGTCAAGTTGATTTGGTGGTGTATTCGCTCGCGGCACCTCGCCGAACTCATCCCGACACCGGCGTTGTGTACTCTTCGACTCTAAAGCCCATCGGTGCTGCTTGTACTCAAAAGGGTGTGAATACCGACAAAGAGAGCATTCAAGACTTCCACTTAGAGCCCGCAAATGAGGAAGAAATTGCGAACACAGTAGCGGTTATGGGTGGCGAAGATTGGCAAATGTGGATTGATGCTTTAGACGCTGCTGGCGTTCTAGCTGATGGTGCCAAGACGACGGCATATACCTATATTGGCGAGAAGTTAACTTGGGATATTTATTGGCATGGCACCATTGGTGCGGCCAAGAAAGATTTAGACAAGCGCGTTGTGGATATTCGCGCCAAATTGGCAGCAAAAGACGGCGATGCTCGAGTGTCAGTGTTAAAAGCCGTAGTGACTCAAGCCAGTGCCGCCATTCCCGCTATGCCCATTTACTTGGCTATCCTATTCAAAGTGATGAAGGCTAAAGGCGTACACGAGGGTTGTATCGAGCAAATCCAGTATTTGTTCCGTCACGGTTTGTATTCTGCAGCGCCCGATATCGACGATGAGGGGCGCCTACGCGCCGACGCTAAAGAGCTCGCTGATGATGTTCAAGCGGCTGTGGCGGAAGCTTGGGACCTGATTGATACCGATAACTTGAACACGCTGTCCGACTTTGCGGGTTATAAGCGCGAGTTTTTGCAGTTGTTCGGTTTCGAAGTTGACGGGGTCGATTATGACGCTGACGTCGACCCAGTAGTCGATATTGATGGGCTGATTGAACCCAATGTTTGAGCCCGGGGTCGCGGTTCAGCTGTCGCCGCTTGTTCGGCGGATAACAGCGCCCAATCCAGGTCCGATGACAGGGCCTGGCACTAATACCTATCTTTTAGGCACCGACCAAATTGCGGTCATTGACCCGGGCCCCGCAATCGATAGCCATATCCATGCGATCATGGCGGCAAGTGCTGGAAATATCGGACAAATTTTTTGCACGCATACGCACAGCGATCATTCGCCCGCCGCTGCAAAGCTTGCCGAACTCACAGGGGCTGAGCTTATTGGAGCACCGCCACCTAACGATCCCTACAACTATCAGACATTTAGTCCTACGGTGAATGTGTTCGACGGCCAACGCTTTAAAGGTTCTGACTTCACTGTGTTGGCTGTGCATACCCCTGGTCATGTAGGTAATCATTATTGTTTTTTGTTGGAAGAAGAGGGCATGGTTTTCGCTGGAGATCATGTGATGAACGGCTCAACGGTGGTGATTATTCCGCCCAGCGGCGACATGAAACACTACATCGAGTCTCTGCAAAAGCTGGCGCATCTGCCTTTGCAGGCGATCGCTCCTGCGCACGGTGATTTGATAGGCACGCCCCTAGATGAGATTAATGGCCTAATAGCGCACCGGCTCAAACGCGAGGCAAAAGTCGTTGATACACTCGACCGTATCGGCGCTACAACGATCGTTGAAATGGTTTCAGCCGTATATGACGACGTAGACCCGAGTTTACATACGTGGGCCAAGTTGTCACTGGAAGCACATTTATTAAAATTAGAGGTCGAAATGCGAGTCAGTCGCTCTTCCGATGAGCGTTGGGCACTGATAAAGTAACCGCTGTAAACATTTAACAATAAGGAGTAGCGATGAATGGTTTAATGATGAGCGTTTCGCTTAATCTGAAGTCGATTATTGAACACAGCACGCGAGTGAATGGTGACGGCGAGATCGTATCGGTAACTCGAGACAATCCGCGCCATCGTTACACGTACCAAGAGGCGTTTACACGGGCAAATCAACTTGCGTCCGCGATGTCGTCTTGGGGCTTGCAGCCCGGCGATCGCGTTGCAACTCTTGCCTGGAACGACTACCGTCACTTTGAAACCTACTACGCAGTAGGTTGCTCTGGTTACGTGACGCATACCATCAACCCACGTTTATTCCCCGAGCAGCTGGTGTTTATCATCAATCATGCCGATGATCAGTACGTATTCCTGGATGCCGACTTTGTGCCTTTGGTGGAAAAAATCGCCGACCAATGTCCGGGTGTAAAAGGCTACGTGGTGATGATCAGTGAAGATCAAATGCCAGAGACGACACTACCTAATGCAATGTGCTACGAGACTTTGGTGGCTTCTGCAGCGGCCGATTATGATTGGCCCGATGTCGATGAGAATGCAGCCTGTGCCTTATGCTATACCTCGGGTACTACCGGTAATCCCAAAGGTGTTTTGTACTCGCATCGTTCCACCATCTTACACGCATACGCTGGCTTAATGCCCGACGCGATGGGTTTGGGGCAAGCGGATGTCATTTTGCCGATCGTACCTATGTTCCATGTGAATGCGTGGGGCTTGCCTTACGCTTGTCCGATGATTGGCGCCAAAATGGTTATGCCAGGCAACAAAATGGGTGATGGTGAAACACTGGCTGCATTAATTAACGAAGAAAACGTGACTTTCTCGGCGGGTGTACCCACCGTCTGGCTCAGTCTAATTAACTATCTGAAACAGTCAGGCATGCGGGTAGAATCGTTACGTCGCGTTATCGTGGGCGGGTCGGCGTGTCCCTTATCGATTATGGAAGACTTCGATACCTATGGCGTAGAAACTCGTGTTGGCTGGGGTATGACCGAAATGAGCCCGCTGGGAACGACCAACCCCAGCATGGATATTCGCGATGAGATGTCAGCCGACGAATTCGCTAAATTGCGCTTAAAGGCTGGGCGTCCGATCTACGGTTGTGACGTCAAAATTACCGATGACGACAATAACGAGTTGCCATGGGATGGCGTGGCTTTCGGCTCGCTAAAAGTTCGTGGTCCTTGGATTTGTAGCGCTTACTACAAATTAGAGGGCAGCTCAGCGCACGGTGAGGACGGTTGGTTTGAAACGGGTGATGTAGCGACTATTGATCCCCGTGGTTATATCGCCATCACCGATCGAACTAAAGACGTGATCAAGTCAGGCGGTGAATGGATTTCATCGATCGACGTCGAAAACGTGGCGACCGATCACCCGAAGGTGGCAGAGGCGGCAGTCATTGGCCGTATTCACGACAAGTGGGGTGAGCGGCCTCTATTGATCGTGGTACGAAACGCACAGGGTGCCGATTTAACCCCCGAGGAAATTACCGAGTGGTTCGACGGTAAAATTGCGAAGTGGTGGACGCCTGATGCGGTTGAGTTCATCGATGAGATGCCACATACGGCAACCGGTAAAATCCAGAAAACGACACTGCGAGATATGTTTGCTGACTTTAAGTTCTCAAGTTGAGTCAGCATGTAGTCCCAGAAGCCCGCTCTTTGTAGCGGGCTTTTTTTTAGGTTCGCGAATTTGGTTTACTTTTTTAGTCTCGACGACTGTGAATCGCATGCGCAAAAAAAAGCCCAGTAGCCTGGGCTACTGGGCTCTCCGTTAAGCGTAAGGCTAGCTTACATCATGCCGCCCATACCGCCCATGCCGCCCATATCAGGCATTGCAGGGGCACCGTTTTCTTCAACGATGTCGGTAATCATAACTTCGGTGGTGATCATCAAACCAGCAACTGAACCCGCGGCTTGAAGCGCTGTGCGAGTTACTTTAGCTGGGTCAAGGATACCCATTTCAATCATGTCACCGTAGACACCTGTCGCCGCGTTGTAGCCAAAGTTGCCTTCACCGGCTTTAACTTTGTCGAGTACTACAGAGGCTTCGTCGCCAGCGTTCGCAACGATTTGACGCAGTGGTCCTTCCATTGCACGAAGTGCAGCGTTGATGCCGTGGGTTTGATCTTCGTTATCACCAGTCAGGCCTTGAATTTCCATCAAAGCGCGAACCAATGCGACACCACCACCCGCTACCACGCCTTCCTCAACCGCAGCGCGAGTCGCGTGCAGCGCATCTTCAACGCGTGCTTTCTTCTCTTTCATTTCGATTTCAGTAGCCGCACCCACTTTAATGACCGCAACGCCACCTGCTAATTTCGCAACGCGCTCTTGCAGTTTTTCGCGATCATAGTCGGATGAGGTGTTTTCAATCTGAACACGGATTTCTTTAACGCGAGCTTGAATGGCTTCGGCATCACCTGCGCCATCAATGATGGTGGTGTTGTCTTTGTCCATGGTGACGCGCTTCGCAGTACCTAGGTGCTCTAAAGTGGCTGACTCTAGGTCTAGGCCCACTTCTTCAGAAATCACAACACCACCGGTCAGGGTCGCGATGTCTTGCAACATAGCTTTACGACGATCGCCGAAGCCAGGTGCTTTACAGGCCGCAACTTTCACGATGCCACGCATGTTGTTAACAACCAAAGTGGCCAACGCTTCGCCTTCTACGTCTTCAGCGATAATAACCAAAGGCTTAGATGCTTTTGCTACTTGCTCAAGCAAAGGCAGCAATTCGCGGATGTTCGAGATTTTTTTGTCAACCAACAAAATGAAGGGCGAATCGACTTCTGCGCTCATGTTGTCTTGGTTGTTGATGAAGTAAGGCGACAGGTAACCGCGATCAAACTGCATACCTTCTACTACGTCGAGTTCGTTCTGAAGACCAGAACCTTCTTCAACCGTGATAACGCCTTCTTTACCGACTTTCTCCATTGCGTCGGCAATGATGTCACCGACTTGGCTGTCGCTGTTTGCTGAGATAGTACCTACCTGAGCGATCGCTTTTTTGTCTTCACATGGAATCGCCGCGGCTGATACTTTCTCAACGGCTGCAGCAATCGCTTTGTCGATGCCGCGCTTAAGATCCATTGGGTTCATGCCGGCAGCTACGGCTTTCAGGCCTTCGTTAACGATAGACTGAGCCAAAACGGTTGCAGTGGTTGTGCCGTCACCTGCGACATCAGACGCTTGAGAGGCGACTTCTTTAACCATCTGCGCGCCCATGTTCTCGAGCTTGTCTTTCAGCTCGATTTCTTTCGCGACAGAAACACCGTCTTTAGTCACGGTAGGAGCACCGAACGACTTGTCTAGTACAACGTTACGACCTTTGGGGCCCAAAGTTGCTTTAACGGCGTCAGCTAGAGTGTTAACGCCTTTCAACATGCGCTGACGCGCCTTATCACCAAATACTACTTCTTTTGCCATGATTAAATTCCTTGACTGTTAGTGTGAAACACAAGCGTTATTACTCTACGACAGCGTAGATTTCGCTTTCGCTCATAATGATTAATTCTTCACCGTCGACTTCGATAGTGTTGCTGCCAGCGTACTGACCAAACACAACTTTATCGCCGACTTTAACTGCCATGGCGCGAGTTTCGCCGTTATCCAGAGCTTTGCCTGTACCGACAGCTACTACTTCACCTTGGTTGGGTTTTTCTTTCGCAGAGCCGGGCAACAAAATGCCGCCAGCTGTGGTTTGCTCTTCTTCCTTACGACGAACGACCACACGGTCGTACAACGGACGAATATTCATTGATGTCAATCTCCACTAATAAGATGTTATAGACACCCCTTAATCAGGGCTGCTCTTTATATGGGGGTGCGTATACCGATTTCAAGGGCTACTTAGCAGTCTTTTGTGTAGAGTGCTAAAAATTTTTTATTAAGGAGTATTGCTTTTATTATCAATGAGTTGTGTCTATTCTCGATCTTTCTCTTCGTATTCGCCTTCGATTATTGTGAAATTTTTGTCGGTTGTTCTATCGTAAAAAGTGGTTTGTTCGGGGGCTTTTTGCCCTAGCATCGAAGCAAGCTTTCGGCGTAAGGGCGAGATTAGAATAAATAAAGCGCTGATGTCAGACAGCAGGCCTGGAATCATCAACAGTATTGCCGCGAAGCCAATTGCCATGTCGTCGAGCAACAGGCGGCTGGAGATCCAAGGCTGACCCGTTTGCGCCGCCTGTGCTTGCTTGAGCATGCTTAGTCCCTGCTGCTTCAGTAGCGTTAAACCACCGAAAAAGGTTGCAAGCACATAGAACAGAGTATTGAGGCTCCCGATGTGGTCACCCAACTCTATAAGCGTAAAGAGCTCTAAAAATGGGAATAATAAAATGAACAGTTGCATGGGCACCTCCGCGGTCACATCCACTGTAACATTGGGTGCTAAACCGACACTACAGTCTTCTTACTATTGTTAATCGGGTACAATCGTTGTTTTTTCAAGAGGTGTATGAAAATGGATCTAACCAACAAAGTGATTGCGATAACCGGCGGCGCCCAAGGTTTAGGCTTTAGTATGGCCGAGGGTTTAGCGAGAAAGGGCGCTCAGTTTGCGCTGATTGACGTAAACGCCGAGCGTTTGGAAGAGGCTGTTAGCAAGCTTGCCGATATGGGAGCGACGGCGCGTGCTTACGTCACCAACGTGGCTGACGAGCAAAGTGTTATCAATACCTTTGACGCTATTGTTCGAGATTTTGGTGCATTAGATGGACTCGTCAACAACGCCGGTATTCTGCGCGATGGTATGTTGCTGAAGGTCAAAGATGGCGAAATCGTCAAGAAAATGTCCTTGGCTGAGTGGCAAGCGGTGATTGATGTAAACTTAACGGGTGTATTTTTGTGTGGCCGAGAAGCCGCCGAGCGCATGGTCTCGCTGGGTACCAAGGGCGTTATTATTAACATCTCGTCGGTGTCACGCGCGGGGAATATTGGCCAAACCAACTACTCGGCTGCTAAAGCAGGTGTTGCGGCCATGGCAGTGACCTGGGCGAAAGAGCTGGCTCGATTTGGCATTCGCGCCATGGCGATCGCGCCCGGATTTATTGGTACAGAAATGATTGCCTCCATGAAGCCTGAAGCTTTAGCTAAAATGTCTGCGCAAATACCTCTGGGTCGAGTGGGTGAGCCCTCAGAAATTGCATCGACTGTCGCCTTTATTCTTGAGAATGACTACCTGACAGGTCGGGTCATTGAAACGGATGGTGGCATACGAATCTAGACTACAGGTTCCTCACAAAGCTTCTGGTAAGATCGCTGTAGCCCCTGAAGCGCTGCAGCGATTGTTCCAATGTTTGACGTTTAACTGTAAAAACACAAGTACGCGGTAGCTGTCTCCGCTCTTACTTCAAACGATTGGTTGGCTTCTATCTCAAACTGGTTGCCAGCTGAGTAAGATTGCCAAGCGTCAGATCCAGGCAAACGGACAACGAGCTCGCCATAAACGACCTGCATGAGCTCATGCTGGCTTGTACCAAACGTATATTCTCCAGGGGCCATAACCCCCGAGGTTACGCCGCCCTCTGCGCCCGCAAAGGCAATAGACTTTACGTTACCATCAAAATATTCGTTTACGCTTAGCATAGTAGTACTCCAATATTCGAGGCGCTGAACATACACCTTCAGCTTGATACTGTCATTCGAAAAGTCTCGGCGTCTTTCAGAATTCGATAAGTAAGTCATCGTTGTCGATTTCTTTATGAGATCAGCTCGCATAATTTTGTCAGCGTCAGTCAGGCGTGACACAATCACCGCGTCGTGGCATGCGGCGTGACCAAAGAAGTCAGTACACCCTTTACGCGGACAGCTGCGGCGGACTCAGTGATTATGAATTGGCAAACAACCCTACAAACGTATAAAGATATCCGGCTGCTGTGGATATTTCTTATGGGGTGTTCTTCGGGCTTCCCCTTCGTTTTGATTGGCTCGAACTTTAGCGGGTGGCTGACCGATGCCGGCATCTCGCGAGCGCAAGTAGGCCTGATGGGTTCAGTTGCCACTGTCTACGCGGTGAACTTTGTTTGGGCGCCATTGATTGATCGTGTGCGTATTCCGGTGCTGAGCTCAAGGTTAGGTCAGCGTCGCAGCTGGATCTTGAGTATGCAGTTGCTTATGTTGGTGTTGGTGTTGGCGATTACTCAGGTCGACCTCTCATTGGGGTTGTGGTTGCCTGGCGTTATAGCGCTGGGTATCGCCACCTGCAGTGCGACTCAAGACATCGCCGTCGACGCTTATCGTATTGATCAATTTGCCCCCCAAGAGCAGAAATTTTTGCCTCCTGCTGCGGCGCTTGCCATTATTGGTTGGTGGACAGGGTATTCTCTGCCGGGTTATCTGGCGTTTAGCAATGCAGATGGTTTGGGCTGGAATCAGGTCTACGGGTTAATGGCTGTCGTTCTCGTACTGTTAATCTGTGCGACGCTGATGGTTGGCGAACCCAAGTTAGATCGCGATGCGCTTCAACAACAAGCAGCTGCTCGCTACTCGCGGGCAAGCGGTGTAAAAGCCTGGTTGCTGGTGACTTTTGTCGAGCCCTTTGCTGACTTTTTTAGGAAGAATGGCGTGCGTGTTGCTCTAACGCTGATGTTGTTCATATTCCTGTTTAAAATTGGTGAGGCTTTTCTGGGCCGAATGTCGATTGTGTTCTACAAAGAGGTTGGCTTTAGTAATCAGCAAATCGCCGAGTACACTAAGCTGTTTGGCTGGATGATTACTATCGCTTTTACGATACTGGGAAGTCTATTCAATACCCATTACGGTGTGGTGAAAGGTCTGTTAATTGGCGGTATCGCCATGGCCGGTAGTAACCTAATGTTCGCGATCATTGCTGCGGCAGGTCCATTGGAATGGCTGCTCTTGCTTACGCTCATCGTTGATAATTTCACAACAGCCTTCTCTACGGTTGCTTTCGTATCGTTTTTGACCGCTCTTACCGGTAGGGCATTCAGCGCAACGCAATACGCCTTACTGGCATCACTGGGGAATTTGAGTCGAACAACCTTGGCCGGATTTAGTGGTTTTACTGTTGATTGGCTGGGTTCTTGGGAACGTTTTTTCGTAGTGACCGCACTGATGGTGCTGCCATCTTTGTTAATGCTTTTTATGGTTCGCGATCGATTCGAGCGGTTAGCGCAAGAAGGTAACTGATTGGCGCCACCAAAGGTGGCGCCGGGGTCTTATTAAGCAAAGTTCGCGTTCACAAAGTCCCAGTTAACCAAAGCCCAGAACGCTTCCATGTATTTGGGGCGGGCGTTGCGGTAGTCAACGTAGTAGGCATGTTCCCAAACGTCAACGGTCAGCAGCGGCGTTACTGATGCATCCGTTAAGGGCGTGGCTGCATTGCTGGTATTGACGATGGCAACGCTACCATCTGCATTTTTAACAAGCCAGGTCCAGCCTGAGCCAAAATTGTTGATTGCAGAGTTGGTGAACTGTTCTTTGAACGCGTCAAACGAGCCGAAGGCTGCTGTGATGGCGTCAGCAATCGCGCCAGTCGCGTCACCACCACCATTGGGTGATAGGCAATTCCAATAGAATGTGTGGTTCCACACTTGAGCTGCATTATTGAAGACGCCGCCTTCAGAGGTTTTAACGATATCTTCCAAGCTTTTTGAGGCCATATCGGTGCCGTCAACTAAGCCGTTTAATTTATCAACATAGGTTTGATGATGTTTGCCGTAATGGAACTCGAGTGTTTCGGCTGAGATATGTGGCTCAAGTGCATCTTTGGCGTAAGGCAGTGTAGGGAGTTCAAAAGACATAGTCAGTCTCCAAAAAGGTGGTTAGAATGAATTGGCTGACGCCGTGCTGTAGTTGGCGTCGGTGCAGCGTACAAGGTAGTTAAAACTACCAGAGCGCGTATTATAACGTAAAAGGCTAGGTCATAGGAGACAAGAAGAATGGTCGAATTAAACTTTTTGGCACGATGGTTCCACGTGTTGTTTGGGGTGGTGTGGATCGGAATGCTGTACTACTTTAACTTTGTGCAGATGGCATATTTTGCAGAAGCTGAGCCCAGCGCAAAATCAGACGCAATGAAAAAATTGGCGCCTCGCGCACTGTGGTGGTTCCGATGGGGTGCTGCTGCAACCTTCGTGACCGGATTGGCACTTCTTCACCTGGGTGGTTACTCGTTCACGTCGATGGCAGATCGACCACTGATCTGGCTGGGCGTTTTGATGGGTACGTTGATGTTCTTGAATGTCTGGCTGATCATCTGGCCTAACCAGCAAATCGTGTTGGGAATGAAAGAGGGCGACGGTGCTGCAGCTGGCGCAAAAGCGACCTTGGCATCACGCACAAACACCTTATTTTCTGGCCCGATGTTATTTGGTATGTTGGCGGCATCACACTACGCTGTAGGTGGCTCCCCGCAGGCCTTTTACGTGGGTGCAGGTATTGTATTGCTACTTGAGATCAATGCGATTTTTGGCAAGTTGGGTATTTTGAAATCAGTGCCGGGCGTCGTTCATGCAAGCTTGGGCTTAACTCTCGTCCTTTGGGGTATCGTTAGCTATCTTTAGAGGGTTTCTGCGCAGTCCTGCGCAGGGTATAATTGGGTTTTTAATTGGAACAGCCGCATGGCCGACGATTTTGAACCCCTAACCTCGATAGTTGCTGAGGCCGACGAAGATCGTCGACCTCAGCAACGTTCTCGGCGCCCAGCAGCCTCTGGCCTTGGTGCCCGAATATTCACCGCCACGTTTGTTTTCGTTGCACTTGCCGTCGCCGTGGCAAGCGTCATTTGGTCATGGCAACTTCAGCAGCAGTTAGTGGAAGCTAGCCACATTATGGAGCGTCATAACGAGCGAATTATGGAGCTCGAAGCAGCGCTTGCCGATACCGATGAAGGATTAAGTCAGAACGCTGCGCAAATGGCGGTTCGTATCAAAGAGCTTTACTCCGAAGTCGATAAACTCTGGGCCAGCGCGTGGCGACGTAATAAGGCTGATATCGAAGCTTTACAAAAAGCGTCTACCAATCAAGATAAAGCTCTTAAGGCTTTAGTTTCAGCGGATAAAACTGCGATCGACGAGCGAGCTCAAACCACGGCCATGCTGGATTTGCTGCGTAAAGACATGGCTGCATTAAAGTCGGTTGCCTCGGATTTGGAGCGGCTGACTGCGAATGCGTCAAGTAATCAGACCGCACTTGAGCGCACCGCAGATAAAGTGAATAAGTTAACCCTGCAATTCGCGGCACTATCTAAGCGGGTCGAGGGTAATGAAGAGTGGATTGGCTCGATCAACGCCTTCCGCCGTCAAGTAAATACCACACTCAGCGACTTACAGCGCGCGGTGCGCGAGTTGGAAGCACCAGCGACACCCTCTAGCCCCTAAATCGGAGACCCCATGACCGTTATTCGCCAAGACGACTTTATCGATAGCGTTGCCGACGCTCTTCAGTTTATTTCGTACTATCACCCTAAGGATTTTGTACAGGCCTTACATCAAGCTTACGAGCACGAATTAAACCCAGCTGCGAAGGATGCCATGGCGCAGATCTTGATTAACTCAAGGTTGTGCGCACAGGGTAAGCGACCAATCTGCCAGGATACCGGTATCGTTACCGTCTTTTTAAAAATTGGGATGAATGTGGTTTGGGATGCGACCATGTCGGTTGCTGATATGGTCAACGAGGGCGTACGTCGCGCCTACACCCACCCCGACAACGTGTTGCGTGCCTCGATTCTCGAGGATCCAGCTGGTGCGCGCCGCAATACCAAAGACAACACGCCTGCCGTTATTCATATGGAGGTTGTGGCCGGCGATACCGTCGATGTCCAGGTGGCGGCAAAAGGTGGTGGTTCTGAAAACAAATCTAAGTTGGCGATGTTGAATCCGTCTGACAATATCGTGGATTGGGTGGTCAAAACTGTACCTACCATGGGTGCGGGCTGGTGCCCACCGGGAATGCTGGGGATAGGTATTGGTGGCACGGCAGAGAAGGCCGCCGTCATGGCCAAAGAATCTTTGATGGACCCGATCGATATTCATGAATTGCGCAAACGGGGCCCGTCGAATCGCGTCGAAGAACTGCGTCTGGAAATTATGGATGCGGTAAACCGTTTGGGTATCGGAGCCCAAGGTTTGGGCGGATTAACGACCGTGCTAGACGTTAAAATCAAAGACTACCCCACGCATGCTGCGTCTTTACCCGTCGCAATGATTCCAAACTGCGCCGCCACTCGCCACGCACACTTTGTGCTAGACGGCTCGGGTCCCGCGCTACAGACACCCCCCGATCTGAATGATTGGCCTGATATTACTTGGGAAGTAGGTGACTCGGTTCGCCGCGTGAATCTGGATACGGTAACGCAAGAAGAGGCTGCTTCTTGGAAGCCAGGTGATACCCTTCTGCTGTCAGGCAAAATGTTGACCGGTCGTGATGCGGCGCACAAGAAAATGAAAGAATTAATTGAAAGCGGTGAAGGGTTACCCGAAGGTGTGGACTTGAAAGGACGCTTTATCTATTACGTGGGTCCCGTTGACCCTGTGCGTGACGAAATAGTCGGTCCTGCGGGTCCAACGACGTCTACTCGCATGGATAAGTTTACCGACTTTATTCTCGAAAAAACCGGCTTGTTGGGCATGATCGGTAAAGCTGAGCGGGGCCCCGCCGGAATCGAAGCCATTAAGAAGCACAAGGCGGTTTATTTAATGGCGGTGGGTGGCGCGGCTTATCTGGTATCTAAAGCAATCACCTCGTCACGTGTTGTCGCTTTTGAAGAGTTGGGCATGGAAGCTATTTACGAGTTTGAAGTCAAAGACATGCCCGTGAGCGTCGCGGTCGATGTAAATGGTGTGTCAGTGCATCAAACTGGACCGCAGGAATGGCGCGCCAAAATCGAAGAGCAGGCACTCGAGCTTGTCTGATACCTTTTACTGGCACGATTACGAAACCTTCGGGGCGAGTCCTGCAAAGGATCGCCCTTGCCAGTTTGCCGGATTACGAACCGACGCAAATTTGAATGTTATAGGCGATCCGCTTGTCGTCTATTCACGTCCGACGCCCGATTACTTGCCCAACCCGATGGCGGTACTGGTTACCGGTATAACACCACAAGAAGCGCTACAGAAAGGGCTGTCTGAGCGAGACTTTATCACGCGAATTCATGCCGAATTGAGTCAGCCTTTGACTTGCGGGGTAGGTTACAACTCACTGCGTTTTGATGACGAAGTCACGCGTTACACCCTGTACCGAAATTTTTTTGATCCCTATGGCCGCGAGTATCAAGATGGTAATTCCCGTTGGGATTTGATTGATCTTGTGCGGGCGAGCTATGTGCTGCGGCCTGAGGGGATCGAGTGGCCGATGTCTGACGAAGGATATATGTCGGCTAAGCTTGAGCGTTTAACGGCAGCAAACGGTATCGAGCACGCGGGTGCGCACGATGCCTTAGTAGATGTCAAAGCGACCATCGAATTGGCAAAACTGATCAAAACCAAGCAGCCTAAACTGTTCGAGTATTACTTAGGTCTGCGTTTTAAACGCGCTGCGCAAGAACAGTTGGCGCTAGGTCAGTGGCGTCCGGTGCTGCATGTTTCGGGTATGTTCGGCGCACGTCATGCCAACATTGGCATGGTGGTACCAGCCATTCAGCATCCGACCAATAAAAACGAGATTATTACCATCGACTTGAGTCAGCCGCCTGAAAAACTCTTGGATTATTCGGCCGATGAATTGCGTCAGCGCCTGTATACGCCCGCCGATCAACTTGAGGGCGAACGCCCCGCGCTTAAATCGATTCACATAAATCGAGCCCCGTTTATCGCACCAGCAAAAATGATGACCGACGAAGTCGCGGGCAGAGCGAATTTGGATTTGGCCGCCTTGCGCGAAAACATGAAAGCTCTGCAGGCGTTGGTAAAAGAGCGAGGCAATGAATTGCTAGCGCTATTGCGCGATGTGTACGCTCACAAGCGTGTCGCGGAGCCGACTGACCCCGAGTGGGACTTGTACGGCGGGTTTCTGTCTGATGGTGATAGACGCTTGTGCGACCAAATTAAAAGCGCCTCCCCGCAGATATTAGCTCGAAGCAGCTTCCCTTTTGAGGATCGTCGTTTGGGTGAATTGTTGTTTCGATATCGCGCGCGCAACTTTCCTGACACCCTATCCCTTGATGAAAAAATGCAGTGGCAAGAATATTGTTTTGAGCGTATAACGCGCGAAGATCAGGGCACGATGCACATGGAGCGTTTGTTCGAGGAAATTGCTGTAATACGGCAAGTTTCAGGCGATGATCCACGAGCTATGCAGTTGATGGATGCATTAGAATCTTATTCGGACACATTGTTAGCGCTGGAATAGCGCTTTAAAAGGAGTTTGTGTGAAGTTCGCCGGCAGTCATATTTTATCGGTGTCACAGTTTGAACGCGCAGATGTAGAACACGTATTTGCGGTGGCTGATCGCATGCGCCCATTTGCAGAGCGTGAACTCATGACCAAGGCCTTGGACGGCGCGATTCTTGGTGCGATGTTTTTTGAGCCCTCGACCCGAACGCGAGTGAGCTTTGGTAGTGCCTTCAACTTGCTCGGAGGCGAGGTCCGCGAGACCACCGGATTTGAGCACAGTGCCATTGCTAAAGGCGAATCGCTCTACGATACCGCGCGTGTGATCAGTGGCTACAGTGATGTCATTGCAATGCGTCACCCCGAATCGGGCTCGGTCAGTGAGTTTGCTGCGGCGAGTCGGGTGCCTGTCATTAATGGTGGGGACGGCAGCAACGAACATCCAAGCCAGGCCTTGCTGGATTTATACACCATTCGCAAAGAGCGCGAGGACCAGGGTGGTGGGGTCGATGGATTGCGAATAGCGCTGGTAGGGGATTTAAAATATGGGCGCACGGTACACTCGCTTTGCCAGTTGCTTTCGGTATTTAAAAACCTGCACATCGTCTTAGTTTCGCCCAAAGAACTGTGCATGCCCGAGTACATAATCGAACACTTGCGTCAGGCAGGCCATACTGTGATCGAGTCGGATCAACTGGAAGCGTCGATTAGCCAGGTTGACATTGTGTATTCAACCAGATTGCAGGAAGAACGTTTTAGTTCGACACAAGAGGCTGACCTGTACCGAGGGCGTTTCCGCTTGAATCAGGCGATTTACACCCAAAATTGTCAACCGAACACGGTGATTATGCACCCTCTGCCACGCGACAGTCGTGCCAATGCTCGTGAGCTGGATGTGGATCTTAACGACAACCCGAATTTGGCGATTTTTCGCCAGACCGACAATGGTGTTCTGGTGCGTATGGCTTTATTTGCGCTGATTTTAGATGTTGTCGATCTGGTAGAAAAAGAGGCGCGCCCCGTTCAATGGTTTACGGCAAGACGATTTAAATGACGTATTCGCCCCAATACACCCGAGCGGATGTTGAGATACTAGAACAGGATTGGGTTTTCCGGGGTTATTTTGGCGTCCGGCAAGTCATACTCCGGCATCGAAAATTTGACGGGAGTTGGAGCGAGGCCATTACTCGCGAACTATTCGAGCGCGGTGATGCGGTAGCGGTGTTGCCCTACGATGTGGCGCGGGA
>NZ_CBFHWH010000021.1:0-26567 GCF_965659035.1 Aequoribacter sp.
CTGTAAAGCGCGCAAATCCTCACGCATCTTTAGGGCCTTATCGTAAGCAGAGAAGGGCTCAAGATTCACCTGAACCGCGCTTAAGGTGCCATCTTTACTGGATAACAGCTCAGAATAGATCACGCTGTTTTTTAGCTCTTCAATCGCAAGACTCCGATCGGTGGCAGGATCAGAGAGTGTGGGCAAGGGGTCGTCTCCCAAGACATCACTCAGGCTTTTTCTGGGGCTTTCTACCAATGGGACGTCGAGCGCGGTAACCACTGACAAAACGCCGGGTAAAGCTCGTAACTCGTCCGCCATTGCAGCCAGTGGTATCAGGCTTTCATCACTCAGCAGCGCGCTCTCGGGCTGCCACGTCAACAGCAAAAATTCCGCCGCACCGTAGCGCTCAGAAACGTCCCTAAAGTCCGCCAAAGAGGGGTCGCCCTGAAGCAGCAAAGAATCGGCTGAGGCATCCAGGGTGGTTCTAGGAATAACACTCGCCGCCCAACCCGTGAGCACTGCAATCAAAGCCAATATCAGCCAGGGCTTGTCGATCACCCATTGCCGATAAGCCCGTCTCATTGTAGCGTTTACACCGTTACTCATAGGTATCCTTAAGCGCGTGCACTAGCTTGTCTTTCAAACCCTGAAAATCGCCATTACTCATACATACGACCACATCAGTGGGCGCAAGTTCGGGCACCAGTTTGGCCACCAGCAGGTCGACATCGTCAAACACCTGCCCACCGACTAAATCACTGGATAAATCAAATCCCATATTTTTGGCTCGCAGCCAATAGCACTGGTCAGCGATACTGGTTGCATCCGCCAAGGTATTCGCATGAACACCCATACGCATGGTGTTGGATCTAGGTTCAATAACGAGCATCAAGCGCGAGTTCTGATGAGTGGCTTTCAAACCTTCCAAGGTCAATCGAATAGCCGTCGGATGGTGCGCAAAATCATCGATTACCTTGATACCCCCGATATCGGCAATGAGTTCTTGTCGACGCTTGGTGTTCTTGAAGGTTGCTAATGCCGCAATCGAATGTTCAGGACTCACCCCCACATGACGAGCGGCAATGATAGCTGCTAGGGCGTTACTGAGATTGTAGTCGCCACTGAGCGGTGTTCTGCCCTCCCACTCGCTGCCGGCATGCTTAATACTGAAGTCACCGCGGGCCTGGTGGCGCCACACATACTGCCATTGCGCGGGCGCATTGACTCCAAAGGTCTCTGGCTGAGCCCACAACCCGCGCGAGAGCACGTCATCAACAGCCGGCACGCCGGCTGGGTAGATCACCTGACCTAAGCTGGGCACCACTCTGAGCAAGTGATGAAACTGTGTCTGAATGTCCCCAAGCGAATCAAAGATATCGGCGTGATCAAATTCCAGATTATTTAAAATTAAGGTGCGCGGATGGTAGTGTAAAAACTTAGAGCGTTTATCAAAGAAAGCCGTGTCGTATTCATCGGCTTCAATGACAAAAAATGGGGCTTGTCCCAAGCGCGCCGACACGCCGAAGTTTGCCGTGACCCCACCAATTAAAAAGCCCGGTTGCAAGCCAGCCTCTTCGAGCATCCAAGCCAGCAAACTCGAGGTGGTGGTTTTACCGTGCGTACCTGAAACAGCTAACACCCAGCGATCTCTGAGCAAATGATCACCCAACCACTGGGGCCCCGAGGTGTAGGGGATATTGCTGTTGAGCAAAGCTTCAATAATCGGCAGACCGCGGCTCATGGCATTGCCAACGATCACTAAATCGGGCTTGAGCTCAAGAATGGATTCGTCGTAGCCCTCGTGCAAAGCGATGCCGGACGCTTGCAGCTGCGTGCTCATCGGCGGATAAACATTGGCATCGCTACCCGATACCTGATAACCCATTTGTCGAGCAATGAGCGCCAAACCACCCATGAAAGTGCCGCAGATACCAAGAATGTGGATATGTTTGCTCACGCCAAAACTCCCGCTTGTAGGGGCGCAGTTTATCACGGTAACTGGCGTGGCCGCAGAGACATTGTAAAAAAGTCGACTCCACCAAATTACGCGGTTTAACCCATCGGCAAACACGGTATCATACGCGCCATCAAACTCAGGGGATCGTCAATGCTCAAAAATGCTTTCTACGCGCAGTCCGGTGGAGTAACAGCTGTTATTAATGCCTCGGCCTGCGGCGTTATCGAAACCGCACGCTCCCACAGTGATCAAATAGGGACAGTGTTCGCGGGTAAAAACGGCATTATTGGCGCGTTGAAGGAAGAGCTAATCGATACTTCGTTGGAGTCCTCTGAAACCATCGCCGCCTTAAAACACACACCAGGTGGCGCCTTTGGGTCATGCCGATATAAATTAAAAAGCCTTCAGGATAACCGCGCCGAATATGAGCGTCTAATCGAGGTCTTTAAGGCCCACAACATTGGGTATTTCTTTTACAACGGCGGCGGCGACTCCGCTGACACGTGTTTAAAAGTCTCAGAATTAAGTCAACACATGGGCTACCCGATCCACGCGGTCCATATTCCAAAGACGGTAGACAACGACCTGCCTATTACCGACAACTGCCCCGGCTTTGGGTCGGTTGCCAAATACATTGCCATTGCCACCATGGAAGCCTCGCTCGATATCGTATCAATGTGCGCCTCCTCCACTAAAATTTTCATTCTGGAAACCATGGGGCGTCACGCAGGCTGGATTGCTGCCGCGGGCGGCTTGGCTGGAAATTCGAGCGACGAGCCGCCGCATATTATTTTGTTTCCAGAAGTCGCCTTCGACGAGGAAGCCTTCTTGGCAAAGGTAGACGCCAGTGTGAAGCAGTGTGGCTACTGCGTAATTGTCGCTTCCGAAGGGGCCCGTTACGCTAACGGCAACTTTCTGGCAGACTCAGGTACCATCGATGTCTTTGGACACAAACAGTTGGGAGGCCTGGCCCCTACCCTTGCCGAACTGATCAAATCAAAACTGGGCTACAAACATCACTGGGCGGTAGCGGACTACTTGCAGCGTTCAGCGCGTCATATCGCCTCAGCCGTTGACGTCGAGCAAGCCTACGCCGTAGGCAAAGCCGCAGTAGAGTATGCCTTAGCGGGCAAAAATTCGGTGATGCCCGCGATTACACGCCTCCCCGGCCCTGAGTATGCATGGCACATAACCGAGGCACCTCTGAGTCAAGTGGCCAACGTCGAAAAATTTATGCCCCGAGAATTTATTTCAGCGGATGGCTTTGGAATTACCCAAGCTGCTCGGGAGTATTTACAGCCCCTCATTGCCGGCGAGAGTTACCCGCCCTACCAAAATGGCCTGCCCAGCTATACGCGCATCAGGGGGCACCTAGTGGCACCCAAAACCGGGCGCACCTTTGATGTGAATTAACCACATACGCAGGCCGTGCCAAAAGACCGCCTTTTTGCTAAACTTCGCGCGCTAAAACTAGCCCGATATCCAACAAGGAACTACGAGATGAGCCTAAGCCTAATTCCGCCAGGAAAAAATATCCCTGATGATGTCAATGTCATCATCGAGATTCCCGCACACAGCGACCCGGTAAAATACGAAGTCGATCATGACAGTGGCGCGATCATGGTTGATCGTTTTATGTCAGCAGCCATGTTTTACCCTTGTAACTACGGCTATATCCCCAACACGCTGGCGGATGACGGTGACCCACTAGACGTATTGGTACAGACTCCTCATGCCGTTGTACCCGGTAGCGTCATTCGCTGTCGCCCCGTGGGCATTCTGCAAATGAGCGACGAAGCAGGCCACGACGCGAAACTGATCGCTGTCCCTGTAGACAAGCTCACACCCGTCTATAAAGATGTCAAAGAAGTGACCGATTTGCCGCCGCTTTTGATCAACCAGATCAAACACTTTTTTGAGCACTACAAAGATTTAGAATCTGGCAAGTGGGTAAAAGTTGATGGCTGGGGTACGGCGCAAGACGCTCGCGATGCCATTGTCCAAGCAGTTGCAAAGTTCGACGAAGAAGAGCGTCACTAAGCCTAGCTTGTCAGCCCCGATCGATAATGGTCGGGGCACCACCCCTTCGGCACTGCCACAAACCGCTCAAAGATCTTTTCAAGATGACGATCAATCACACTGAGGTCATCAAGCACATCGCCCAACTCAGCTAACACCTCTCGCCACAAATTTGGCACCAGCGCGTTTTCGTATACGGTCGCTAAAGGTGCATAACTTAGGTGCCAGGGTTCGGGGGAGACACCTCCACGGTCAACGGCATATGGCCTAAAAAAACCATAGCTTTTATCTTTTGCCATACGCTCATCCAGCCAAAGGTGCAGATCAGCAAAAAGAGTCTGCGACTCGCTTACCGTAAGCTGCAAATCGCCACGCAAAGACGAGCGATCAAACACGTCGAGATCGGTACCCCAGTGATGCCGTGAAGTGCCGGGTAGTGCCGAAAACCGTAAGATGGCTTGGAGCCATTCAGTGTCGCTGTATTGGTCTCGATCTAAGACGAGATCGTTGTCGTCTAATACAGCGCGCTCACCGCGAAGCTTACCGTTAAAAATAAGGGCTTGTCGCTCGAACGAGCGATAGCTGCTGGCCACAGCCAAATCCAAGCCTGATTGAGCGGCGTCAGCGATTAAACCGTCGAGCGCATTTAGGGCGTCGAGCTGCAGTTGCACCTCATCACGCGCAATAACATGCTCTTGCGACAGTCCAAAAATCAGAGCCGTCTCGGCGGAAAACGAATTTAACCCACTGTTTTTCACAAATTCTGGCCTATTCGCCGCAAAAACCTCATCAAATACTAGCTCATTTGGCATTTATCTGGTAGTTTCAGCGCCCGCTCAGTCGGGGGCTTCGTGGTACCGGTCCCAGTCCTAGCGAAACGACAGTTTTTAATTGAACTATGTGGACTCTGAACATGGCTCCAAGTAACGACACAAACTTTAAAAACTTCACTCCGTACGCGCCCAAAAAAGGCGAAGAGTATATGAGTGACGAGCAACGCGCCCACTTTAAGGCGATGCTGCAGAACTGGCGTTCTGAATTGATGCAGGAAGTCGACCGCACGGTATCACACATGAAAGATGAAGCGGCCAATTTCCCCGATCCCGCGGATCGTGCAACGCAAGAAGAGGAATTCAGTCTTGAACTGCGTACTCGCGACCGCGAACGCAAGTTGATTCGCAAGATCGATCAGACCATCGAGCGAATCGAGCAGGACGATTACGGCTTCTGCGATGCCTGTGGTGTGGAGATCGGCATTAAGCGTCTCGAAGCCCGCCCCACGGCCGAGTTGTGCATTGACTGCAAAACGCTGGCTGAAATCAAAGAGAAGCAAGAGCGAGGCTAAACGCCCGTGACGAAAACGACCCCACCTGTAGCTCGCTACCGGGGTCGGTTTGCGCCCTCACCAACTGGCCCTCTTCATCTGGGGTCGCTGACTACTGCGCTAGCGAGTTATTTGGATGCCATGCACCACCAAGGTGACTGGCTTTTACGTCTGGAAGATATCGACCCACCCAGAGAAGTCGAGGGTGCGGCCCTTGGCATACTGGACTGCCTTGCAGCGCACGGCTTGGAAAGTAGCCATACCACGATCTGGCAACACAACAACTGGGATCGATACCGTGCCGTCTGTCACAAGCTACTGAACACCGGCCATGCTTTTTATTGTCAATGCCCCCGACGCCAACAAGACTCATTAGGCCGCTGCATTAGTGACTGCAAGCAGCGCGACCTGGCAGCACAAGGGAATAATCTGCGCGTGACTCTCCCCACGACGAATTTAGATTTTGTCGATCGAATTAACGGCGCGATCACTGCACCCAAACGCACCTTTGACAATGCCATTATCTGGCGTCGCGACGATTTGCCGGCGTACCTACTCGCTGTAGTGGTCGATGACATCCACGCCAATATCACAGATATTGTTCGGGGCGACGACCTGCTGCACGAAACGCATCGACAAATAGCGCTATACCAACTTCTGGATCAAACGGCGCCAAGCTATGCGCATATCCCTGTTGTCCTAACCGATGAGGGTAAGAAACTCAGCAAACAAACTGGCGCCGAGGGGCTCGATAGCACCCGGGCGCTCTCGAATTTGCAGCGAGCAATGTAGCACCTGAGCTTATATCCAAGCTCGTGTAAGACGCCAAGCTGCCCCGTAGCGCTGCTTGAATGCGCCCTACAAAACTGGCACCTTCCGCCGCCTCGGTTACAATAGGTCCAAAGTGTCATAAACTTAAGCTTTTGCGGACTTAATGCATGCAAGGTACCCGGGGCCTTTTCTTAATTTTTGGCCTGCTGTTTCTATTTTTCCCATCGCTATCGAACTGGCTGTTCGAAACCGATGCAGCTTGGTATCGCCCTCACGTATTCGCGGCGGCGCTCGTCATCGTGAGTTATCTGCTGCAACTTGAAAGGTCTTCTGATGAGCTTTAGTTTGGGCCAGGCGCTTGTCGCAATTGTTGGCTATCTGACCTTGTTATTTGGGGTCGCTCACGCTGCCGAAAAAGGGTGGATTTCAAAACGCATCACCGAACACCCTGCTGTATATATCTTATCGCTGGGGGTATTCGCTGGAGCTATGGCTACCAATGGCGCGGTAGAGCTGGCGCACTGGGAAGGCTATGGTGCTCTCACGTATTTTTTAGGCGCGACTCTTGCCTTTATGGCAAGCGCCTTAATTTTATTTCCGGTGCTGCGCTTGTGCCGTATTTATCAGCTGAGCTCGCTAGCGGATTTACTCACCTTTCGATTCCGCAGCGAATTTGTCGGTGCCGGCATTACCATCGCCATGTGTTTGGCCTTGCTACCCTTTTTCGCGCTCCAAATTCAAGCCGTCGCCGACAGTATTCATATTGTTGCCTCGGGCGCCCCTGACGTTACCCTCGAGTCCGAGCGACACGACGGATTGGCTTTTTTGTTTTGCTTGATCGTTATTATTTTCGCCATTTTATTTGGCACTCGTAATCCCCTATCAAAAAGCAGAAATACAGGCTTGGTGACAGCGATAGCCTTCGAATCCATCATGAAGTTGCTGGCCTTTTGGCTGGTAGCCGTTTTTATCGTTTGGCAGGTTTTTGGCGACTACGGGGCTTTTGACGCTTGGTTCGCGGCCAACCGAGAGATATTGGTACCCTCCATTCGAGCAGATACCGATGCCTCTACTCGCACCGCTCTTATGCTGTTCTTCGCGAGCACTGTGTGCATGCCACATATTTTTCATATGATCTTTGCGGAAAACCCAAAGGTCGAGGAATTACGCACTGCCTCGTGGGCCTTGCCTCTATTTTTGTTGGCGCTAAGCCTTCCTGTGTTACCCATTGCCTGGGCCAGCTTGGCCACAAGCCAGCCTTTGGCACCCGAGTACGCCGCGCTGGGAATAGGTATTCAGTCGCAATCTCCCGCAATTCTTATGCTATCTTTTATTGCAACCTTGTCCGCTGCTAGCGCCACCTTAATTGTGTCGACCTTGGCCCTGTCAAATATGTGCCTCAAGCACCTTGTACTGCCTTTAAGTATTATCCCCATGGACACGGAACATGGCATTTACCGGCAGTTGATCTGGATTCGACGCCTTTTAATCGCCCTACTGATACTCGCGGGCTTTGCCTCATTTTTAGTGATTTCCCACCGTGAGACCCTCGCGCAGCTGGGGCTCATCGCTTTTGTGGGTACCGCACAATTTTTACCGGGCGTAATCGCCTCACTCTACTGGCCTAGCGCCAACCGCATTGGCTTGCTTGGTGGATTAAGCGCCGGCTTATTTATCTGGGGCTTATTACTGCTTGCGCCTCTGATTTTAGGACAGTCCGTTGTCGATCCCGATTGGTTTGAATCAACAGGCTTAGATACAACTATCACTACCACTGTGTCCTTGGCGGTGAACATTTTGATTTTTTTATCATTATCCATGATTTTGCCCACCACCCGCGAAGAGAAAATCGCAGCCGAAATTTGCTCGATGGACGACTTAAACCGCCCTGCCAGACAGTCTTTAAATTTACGTAGTGCCGAAGAATTTATCGTGAACCTAGCCGCGGGATTGGGTGAGGACACGGCCCGAGCAGAAGTTAATCGCGCTATGCGAGAGCTGCAATTCGAACAAGACGAGTCGCGACCTTATGCGCTGCGGCGATTGCGTGCCCGCCTTGAAGCTAATCTCTCAGGCTTGCTTGGCCCCTCGGTGGCACACTCTATGGTCAGCCGCTATTTGCCCTACTCCGCCGCCGCTGATGATGGCAGCGAAGACATCAACCTGATCGAGTTACAACTAGATCGCGCTCAGCTTCAATTTACCGGTCTGGCCGCTGATCTTAACAACCTGAGACACCACTACCGAGAAACACTGAACACGCTACCAATTGGAGTGTGCTCCTTAGGCAGCGACGGCGAGATACTCATGTGGAACGAGAGCATGGAGTTTATCACCCGCATCCCAGCAGACGATGTATTAGGCTCTTTAATCACCGAAGTGAGTGAGCCCTGGGGACGAATTCTGACCCAGTTCAGCGCCCAGGACACCGACCAGGTCGTGCGCCAAAAAGTGCAAATGCCCAACAAGCAATCGCGCTGGGTAAGTTTACACAAGTCACCGATATTGGATAACGCCCTTACCGCTCGCGACCGCGTAATGGTAGTAGAGGATATTACCGAGTACGTGCAACTAGAACACGAACTCATGCACAACGAACGTCTAGCCTCGATCGGACGCTTAGCCGCTGGGGTCGCACACGAGGTGGGTAACCCAGTAACAGGTATCGCCTGCTTAGCCCAAAACTTGGCGTATGCTGAATCGAAAGCCGAAATTGACGAGACGGCCAGCGATATCTTGAAACAAACTCAGCGCATCGGCCGAATTGTCGAATCACTTGTGCGCTTCTCGCACGCAGGTGATGTGAGCAGTGACAACCGTTTGGCACCTTGTAATGTCGCAGATTGTGCTGACGAAGCCGCCAATCTACTGTTACTTGACCCAGGCACGAAGCACGTGTCGTTTATTAACGAATGTGATCGCGAGATATTGGTCATTGCGGATCCGCAAAAACTTTTACAAATTTTTATTAATTTATATTCCAACGCTCGTGACGCCTGCGACATCGATGGCAAAATTACAACAAGCGCCCGAATCAAAAAGAATGGCCGCGTAGAAATTATGGTCGAGGATGACGGCGTGGGCATTCCCGAGCATGAGATAGAGCGAATTTTTGAACCCTTCTTTACAACCAAAGACCCCGGTGCAGGCACCGGACTTGGTTTGGCACTGGTGTTCACCATGATGGAAGAAATGGAGGGAGAAGTTGATGTCCGCTCAACATGCTCTCCTGAAGAGTCCTCTGGCACACGTTTTTTACTTACTTTGAACGAAGGGCGTTATAATGACGCTTGAGGTATTCGTCAGCGGTATTACAATCAAGGATTCAATGCATTTACTGAGGCAGGTTTATGACTAAATTACTGATCGTCGAAGATGAATCAGTGATCCGTTCAGCGCTCAAGCGATTGTTAGAGCGCAACGATTACGACGTCAGTGAGGCAGGCTCGGTGCAAGAGGCCGAAACCAGCTTCGACCTGCAAAGCTTTGACCTTATCATTAGCGATTTACGCCTACCGGGCGCGGCAGGCACAACGCTGATCAAAAAAGCCGGCGCTGTACCTGTGCTTATCATGACCAGTTACGCCAGCCTGAAATCCGCAGTGGATTCAATGCGCATGGGCGCGGTTGACTATATCGCCAAGCCCTTTGACCACGGCGATATGATCAACGCGGTTGAACGCATCCTAAAAGACAATGCCGAGGCAAACACCAAACACAAAAAAAGCCCTCAACATTTGGGGCAGACGACGACGCGCATGGAAGGCTTTATTGGCGATTGCGAAGCGATGCAAAATTTGTGCGACGATATCGCCAAGATGGCTCCGACTACCTCAACCGTGCTCATTCTGGGGGAAACCGGCACCGGCAAGGAAATGGTGGCTCGCAGCATACACGAACAAAGCCATCGTGCCGCCCAACCCATGATTTCTGTTAACTGCGCAGCGATTCCCGAGACCCTGATCGAATCCGAACTCTTCGGCTACGACAAAGGTGCCTTTACGGGCGCAAGTGCAAATCGCGTTGGACTCATCGAAGCCGCCGATGGTGGAACACTATTTCTGGACGAGATTGGCGAGCTACCCATGGAAGCACAAGCGCGCCTGTTACGATTTATTCAAGAAGGCGAAATCCGACGGATTGGCGCTGTGCAGTCACGCAAAGTTGATGTGCGTCTCATCTGTGCGACTCACCGAAACCTCGAGCGCTTATCCCGCGAGGGCAAGTTCCGCCAGGATTTGTTTTACCGTATTAACGTCTTGCGTGTCATGCTGCCGCCCTTGCGTGATCGAGGTAAAGATATTCTGCATTTAGCCGAGCATATGCTGCAGCACTACTGTGAAAAGCTGGGCAAACCCATAAAATCGTTATCGCCTAAAGCCATTCAGGCCATCACGACCTATCAATGGCCCGGTAACGTGCGCGAGCTAGAACATGCTATCGAGCGCTCCGTCGTGCTGGCAGATGGTGAAGAAATCGACAACGATTTGCTGGGCATTGACTTAGAGCTTGTCAATGTCAGCCGCTTGCGCAGCAGTTCAACATCCCCTGGGTCGAATAACAAAACGTCGATACGAGCCATCGCACAAGATCCACCGGAAGATTTATCGCTTGAGGATTACTTTCAGCGCTTTGTACTTGAGCACCAAGACACGATGAGCGAGACCGAGCTTGCGCAAAAGCTGGGTGTAAGCCGTAAATGCTTATGGGAACGTCGTCAGCGTTTTGGTATACCTCGCGCAAAAGCGAGTAGTGATAAGCGTGTTAGCACGCAAAAAGACTAGGGCAAATTACGCCCACCCTAAGGAAACGTTACCCATCGACACCACGTCCGCAATAAAAACGACACATAAGGTAACAACCTTCGGAATCAACCGCCTCGCCAAACCAAGGGAAATTTACTAAGTGACTGATATTAATAGTTTTTTAGAAGTTTGGCACAACTGGTGCAATCTTATAAGTGGCTTAAAAAGAACAATAAATAAAGCCTCAATAATAATAATAGCGACACTGTGGACCTGGATGGGGAAGCTTGCTTCCCCGTGTATTTTCTTATTCTCCAAACCTGACCTCAACACCTACAGCGTCGTGCCCTCATGATGCCGACCATCATTGATCGTAATTTTGATATCAACAAGCTTCACCATTCGGCGGTCAGCGTTGCTTTGCGCCTGAACGACAAGGGCTACGAAGCCTATGTCGTGGGTGGCGCCATTCGCGACTTGTTGCTGGGCAAAACACCCAAAGATTTCGATGTAGCGACTAACGCAACCCCCGAGCAGGTTCACGCGCTTTTCCGCGGATCGAGAATCGTTGGACGCCGCTTTCAAATTGTGCACGTGCGAATGGGACGCGACATCATCGAAGTCACAACTTTTCGCGGGCACCACAGCGAGTCTGATAACAAAAATACAGCGAAGCAAGGTCGCAGCGGCGTGCTACTGCGAGACAATGTATTTGGCACCTTAGAGCAAGATGCGATCCGCCGTGACCTGACCGTTAATGCCTTGTATTACGACCCGGTAGAAGACACCGTCATTGACTACACCGAAGGCCTTCAGGACATCGCCGCTCGACGCTTAAAGATTATTGGCGACCCTGAGACACGCTACCGAGAAGATCCAGTTCGCATGCTGCGAGTCCTGCGTTTTCAGGCAAAATTGGGATTCGACATTGACTCCGCTACCAACCAGGCACTGAATGACTGCGCGCCTTTGTTGGCACAGATACCCGCGGCGCGCCTCTTCGACGAATTTTTAAAAGGTTTCATGGCAGGGCACGCCAAACCGTTTAGCGAGATTCTACTGCAGACTCCGGTGTGGCAAGAGCTGTTTCCCGACTCAGCACAATATATCGATGCAAAGGTCTACTACCGTCCTATGCTTTTGGCCGCCATGGGCAATACCGATCAACGCATCAATTCAGGCCAACCCGTAACACCCGCCTTTTTACTAGCGGCTATTTTATGGCCGGCGGTAGAGCAAGGGCTCGAGCTAGCTCTGGCACGCGGTGAAGCACCAATTCCAGCGATGCAAAGCGTGGGGCAAGACGTTATTTTAGGTGCCATCGAACGTATCGCTATACCCAAACGATTTACCACGATGATGCGGGAAATTTGGGACTTACAGATGCGTATGGATCGGCGTAGACACCGCAAGCCGCTCGAGTTCGCGCAACAAAAACGTTTCCGCGCAGCCTACGATTTTCTGAGTCTAAGAGCGCAAGCCGGCCAAGATGTGGGTGCCGTTGTTGACTGGTGGACACAATTTCAAGTTGAGCACCCAGAACTCGAGTCGCATCGGCAACAGCAGCATCAAGACGAGCCAAGAAAGCGCCGCCGTCCAAGACCGAGGCGTCGTCCAAAGCCATGATCTTGGTCTATTTAGGCTTGGGTAGCAATCTAGGCCGTCCGGTACAATATTTGGCAACAGGCCTCCAAGCGCTGCAAAATCTGACAAATGCATCGCTCATCGCGGTCTCTGGCATCTATCGAACTAAACCTGTAGGCGGACCGGACCAGGACGATTATTTTAACTTGGCCGCACTGGTAAGTTATTCGGGGACACTAGAGCAACTCCTGAATGACTGCCAAGCGATAGAGCACAGCAACCAGCGGGTTCGCAACGAGCGCTGGGGGCCTCGAACACTGGATATTGACCTGTTGTATTCACCCCATGAAGTCAGTGATACCACGAGTCTACAGGTGCCCCATCCCCGTCTCACCGAGCGTTTATTTGTTCTCGCGCCATTGTTAGAGTTGCCCGAAGCAGATACGATCAGCATCAATGATAAGACGCTGTACGAGTGGGCTGCCTTGCAACACACGCAGCAAATTCAATTAACCCATCATCAGTGGAACGGCGCAGACATCGTGGAGTCAAATAAGATATGACAGACGAATTATCTTCTCTGTTGCGAGGCCGATCACTGCCGCCTTTTATTGCCATTGAAGGTGTTATTGGAGTGGGCAAAACCACGCTGGCACGGCGGTTAGCACAGACCTTCCAGTATCAAACAATCCTTGAAGACCCTGCTGCGAACCCTTTTTTGACAAAGTTTTACGAAGATATGCGCCAACATGCCCTGGCAACGCAGTTATCTTTTTTATTTCAGCGAACACAGGCCATTCAAGCTCTGCGTCAAAGCGATATTTTTGCGCCGCTGCACGTTGCGGACTTCATGCTACAAAAAGACCCTCTCTTTGCCCGACTGACCTTAAACAGCGAAGAGTACGAGCTGTACGACAAGGTCTACCAACAAATGACGGTAGATGTCCCCCGACCCGACCTCGTGATATATCTGCAAGCACCGACCGATGTGCTATTAAGCCGTATCGAGCGCCGCGGTATTAGTTCTGAACGACGCATCAGCGCCGACTATCTGAACAAACTAAACCAAGCCTACAGCGAGTTTTTCTTATACTACGACGACTCTCCACTGCTAATCGTTAATGCGAGTGATATTGACCTAGCTTCGTCCGACGCGGACTACCACAATTTGGTAAACTACTTCCTTGATATCCGCAGCGGGCGGCATTACTTTAATCCAACATTTTTTGGGTAGAGCATATGGCTAAATTTACCATCAGCAAATTGGACCAGATGAAGGCGGACGGCGATAAATTTGTCTGTATCACCGCCTACGATGCGACCTTTGCTCGCCTGGTCAGCGAAGCCGGTGCCGAGAGCATACTGGTCGGCGACTCTTTGGGTAATGTATTACAAGGCCACGACAGTACCGTACCCGTCACTATCGAGGCTATGGTCTACCACACCGAGTGCGTAGCGCGAGGAGAGCCCAACTCGCTCATCATTGCAGACATGCCTTTCATGTCTTATGCCACCCCAAAAGATACCTTAAAAAACGCAGCCAAGTTAATGCAAGCGGGTGCGCAAATGGTAAAACTCGAAGGCGGAACCTGGCTAAGTGATAGCATCAGCCAGCTGGTTGAGCGCGGTATTCCGGTATGCGCACACCTTGGTTTGACGCCACAGTACGTTAACGCCTTTGGCGGATACCGCGTACAAGGGCGCACGCCCAAAGAAGCCAAATCCATTTTGGCCGACGCGGTTGAAATTCAAGATGCGGGCGCGGGCTTGCTGGTACTGGAGTGCGTGCCCGAAGAACTGGCCACCGACATCACCAATAAGTTGGATATTCCTGTTATAGGTATAGGGGCAGGTCCGGGCACCGACGCGCAAGTCTTAGTCATGCACGACTTGCTGGGTTTGAATCCGCGCCCTGCCAAATTTGTGGCCAACTTCATGGAAGGGCAAAGCACAGTACAAGGTGCACTCAAAGCCTTTGTCGATGCTGTTAAAAACGGCAACTTTCCCGGCGCTGAGCACTGCTACCACTAGCCTAAAGACGACGCAGCCCCGTGCTGCTTCGCGTCATTTTCTTGTCTCAATCCATTGTTTCATGCCTTAGGCTGCGGCATACTCTGCGTCCTCAAAATGCCCCGCAAAGCATCTCAAGGTTTCGATAATGCAAACACTGACCTCAATCAAAGCACTGCAAAACGCTATCAAACAGCAACGCTTGGCCGGGCAAAAAATAGGCTTTGTCCCAACGATGGGTAATTTGCACGAGGGTCACTTGAGTTTGGTGGCTAAGGCAAAAGAGCTCAGTGATTTTGTTGTGACCAGTATTTTTGTGAATCCTCTCCAATTTGGCGCTGGCGAAGACCTGGACAACTATCCGAGAACACTCGATGCCGACTCACAGCAGCTCGAGACACAAGGGAACGATGTTGTTTTTGTGCCCAGTGTAGCCGAGATGTATCCAAGAGGCATGACGACTCAGACACAGGTTAGCGTCCCACTGCTATCCGAAACTCTGTGCGGCGCCAGTAGGCCCGGACACTTTGATGGCGTCACTACAGTTGTTACCAAACTCTTTAACATGGTGCAGCCCGATATTGCGGTATTCGGCGAAAAAGATTTTCAGCAGCTATCGATCATCCGCAAAATGGTGGATGATCTGTGTATGCCAATAGAAATTATCGGCGTCCCGACGGGCCGAGCCATTGATGGCCTAGCTTTAAGCTCGCGCAATGGTTACCTGACTGCCGAAGAGCGCCCGATAGCGCCTGAACTGAACAAGACCATACAAGCCTGCAAAGAGGCCATTCTATCCGGCAGTACTGATTTTGCGGATCTTGAAGCGAGCGCTAACAAACGCCTAGAAGCCGCAGGATTTAAACCTGACTACTTCGCCATTCGAGACTCGAGCACACTGGCCGAAGTGACCGAGCAGACGAAAGAGATCGCGATTCTTGCAGCCGCACGGTTAGGCGCTACCCGATTAATCGACAACACGCGTCTCGCACCGCCAAAATAAGACCTCGCACATCAAACACAGACATTCGACCTTAGTCTGCTTGCGCCGCGCGTCACACTCGGTATTATCTGTGGTCTCTAATTAAAACGACGAGATCGCAGTATGTCTGAACATCATGTCTACCCCGTTCCCGAGTCATTCAAAGACGCTCATATTACTCCCGAGCGCTACGAGCAAATGTACCGCCAGTCGATCGACGAACCAGAAATCTTTTTCGGCAATTTGGCACAGGAATTTCTAAGCTGGGATACCTCATGGAACACTGTGTGCCGCTATGATTTCCCGAAAGGCGAAGCCGAGTGGTTTAGTGGTGCCTCATTAAATATCAGCGTTAACTGCATCGACCGCCATCTTCCGGAGCGCGCTAATCAGACTGCGCTTTTATGGGAAGGCGACGACCCTGGCGAAAGTCAGCACATCACCTACGCGAAACTAAAAGACGAAGTGTCGCAACTGGCGAACGCACTGACCGCTCGAGGTGTGACTAAAGGCGATCGCGTCTGTATTTACATGCCCATGATCCCACAAGCCGCCTACGCTATGCTCGCGTGTGCCCGTATCGGTGCGGTGCACTCAGTGGTCTTTGGCGGCTTTTCACCCGAGGCCTTAAAAGACCGCATTCTCGACTCAGATTGCCGAACCGTTATTACCGCGGACGAGGGATTGCGCGGCGGAAAACGTGTTCCGCTAAAAGCCAACGTCGACAAGGCACTAGCCGCCTGCCCCGACGTGCACACCTGTCTGGTCGTAAAACGCACCGGCAGCGACGTTGATTGGAGTGATGGCCGTGACGTGTGGTACGAGGAATTCGTAGCGAGCCAATCCACTGATTGCGCCCCCGTCAGTGTCGCAGCGGAAGACCCTTTGTTTATCTTGTATACCTCAGGTTCTACCGGCAAACCCAAAGGCGTGCTGCACACCAGTGCCGGCTATTTACTGCAAGCAGCCGCAACCTTTAAATATGTGTTTGACTACCGCGACGGCGAAGTATTTTGGTGCACCGCCGATGTTGGCTGGGTGACCGGCCACAGTTATATTGTCTATGGCCCTCTGGCCAACGGCGCCACCTCGTTGATGTTTGAAGGTGTGCCAACCTATCCCGACGCAAGCCGCTGCTGGGAAGTCATCGACAAACACAATGTCTCGATTTTTTATACCGCACCCACTGCGATTCGCGCCCTTCACGTGCAAGGCGATGAACCGGTCAAACGCACCTCTCGCGCCAGCCTACGTTTGCTAGGCACCGTAGGTGAACCCATCAATCCCGAGGCTTGGGAATGGTATTACAAAGTCGTGGGCGACAGCCGCTGCCCGATTGTCGACACTTGGTGGCAAACCGAAACGGGTGCACACATGATTACACCCTTACCTGGGGCACATGCCTTAAAGCCGGGCTCAGCGTCATTTCCGTTTTTTGGCGTGGAGCTAGCGCTGCTGAATGAAGACGGCTCTGAAATCGAAGGCGAAGGCGCCGGCTACCTCGTAGTTAAGCGCTCTTGGCCGAGTCAAATTCGCAGTGTATACGGTGACCACCAGCGTCTTATTGACACCTATTTCAGTACTTACAAGGGCTATTACTTTACGGGTGATGGCGCAATGCGCGATGCCGATGGCTACTATTGGATTACCGGCCGTGTTGACGATGTACTGAATGTTTCGGGGCATCGCATGGGTACTGCCGAAGTCGAAAGCGCACTGGTGCTGCATGAAGGCATTGCCGAGGCCGCTGTCGTCGGCTTTCCGCACGATATTAAAGGCCAGGGCATTTATGCCTATGTCACACCAATGGCGGGTGTAGAAAAAAGTGATGCGCTCTTTAAAGAGCTTATTGATCTGTGTGTCGCCGAAATTGGTCCGATTGCTAAGCCCGATATCATTCAGTGGGCGCCAGCACTCCCCAAAACACGCTCGGGCAAAATTATGCGCCGTATTTTACGCAAGATTGCCGAAAACGAACTCGACTCATTGGGTGACACCAGCACCTTGGCAGACCCTAGCGTTGTCGAGAACCTAATACAGGAACGCCCGCAAACCTGAGCTCGCTGGCGTCGCGTAGTTCTTGAATACCGACCCTAGGATCTGTTTTTTTACGCTTTGGGCTCTTCTGATTCGTCAGTCGCAGGTGTTTCGTCAACCTCTGCAGGCGCTTCCTCAGTCGAGTCTACTGCAACAGTCTCTTCTGCAGTGCTTGCTTCAACAACCTCAGCTGGCGCGTCGCTTGCTTCTTCTTCCGCGGTTTCCGCTTCGTCTTCTAGCAACTCTTTGATCGACAGCTTAATGCGGCCGCGTTGATCAACATCCAACACTTTTACGCGTACCGTCTGACCTTCTTCCAAGAAGTCGGTGACCTTTTCAACACGCTGGTTAGCGATTTGCGAGATGTGAACCAGACCATCTTTGCCGGGCAGGATCGTTACAAAAGCACCGAAATCAACGATGCGCGCAACCGTACCTTCGTAGACCTGGCCAACCTCGGCTTCCGCCGTGATTTCCATCACCATTTCAACCGCGCGATCACGAGCGGCTTGGTTCTGACCAAAGATCTTAACGGTGCCGTCGTCGTCGATATCAACCGTCGCACCCGATTCTTCGGTAATAGCGCGGATGGTTACACCACCTTTACCAATGATGTCACGGATCTTATCGGAATCGACTTTCAAAGTGACCATGCTTGGCGCATCAGCAGAAGTCACTTCGCGAGCAGTGCTGATCACAGAGTTCATCTGACCTAAGATGTGCAAACGTGCGTGCAAGGCTTGCTCGAGCGCGATTTCCATAATCTGCTCGTTAATGCCTTCGATCTTGATGTCCATTTGCAGTGCAGTTACACCTGCAGCGGTACCAGCGACCTTAAAGTCCATGTCACCCAAGTGATCTTCGTCACCCAAGATATCGGTCAATACGGCAAACTGATTCCCTTCTTTCACCAGACCCATAGCAATACCAGCAACAGGTGCCTTCAAAGGTACGCCAGCGGCCATCATCGCAAGCGAACCAACGCATACCGATGCCATCGAAGACGAACCGTTCGATTCGGTAATTTCTGAGACGACACGAATGGTATATGGAAATTCGTCTTGGTTTGGTAACACAGCAGCTAAGCCGCGACGAGCCAAACGACCGTGGCCGATTTCACGACGACCCGTTGCGCCAACACGACCTGCTTCACCAACCGAGTAAGGAGGGAAGTTGTAGTGCAGCATAAACGCATCTTTACGCTCGCCTTCTAATGCGTCAATAATCTGCGCATCGCGGGTAGAACCTAAGGTAACCGCACCAATGGCCTGCGTTTCGCCACGAGTGAACAGAGCCGAGCCATGTACACGGGGTAACAAATCGACTGAACAGGCAATTTGACGAACCGTCTTACCGTCACGGCCATCAATGCGGGGCTCGCCCGCCAAGATACGTTGGCGTACCAGAGCTTTCTCGACGCTTTTGAACACATCCTTAACGTCGTCTGCACTTGGACCGTCTTCGACTGCTAGAGCTTCAACACAGGCTTTACGGATTTCGTCAACGCGGGCATAACGCTCAGCTTTTTCGGTGATGCGGTAGGCCGCACCCAAATCTGCACCAGCTTGCGCACGAACAGCTTCAAGCAACGCCTCGTTAACGGCAGGAGCCTGCCAATCCCACTTGGGCTTGCCAGCTTCCGCCACCAATTCGTTAATGGCAGCAATGACGGTTTGCATTTCTTGGTGGGCGAACAATACCGCACCCAACATTTGATCTTCAGTTAACTCTTTCGCTTCCGACTCAACCATCAACACCGCGTCTTTGGTACCAGCGACGACCATGTCCAGGTCACTGCCTTTAAGTGCGTTGTAATCTGGGTTTAGTAAGTAGCCTTCTTGGGCGTTGAAGCCAACTCGAGCCGCACCGATAGGACCATTAAAAGGCACACCTGAAATCGCTAGCGCTGCCGAAGTACCAATCATCGCAGGAATATCAGGGTCAATATGATCATCAGCCGCCATGACAGTACACATCACTTGGACTTCGTTCATGAAGCCATCTGCGAACAGCGGACGGATAGGACGATCGATCAAACGTGAGGTAAGAGTTTCTTTTTCACTTGGACGACCTTCACGCTTGAAGAAACCGCCGGGAATTTTGCCAACTGCGTAGGATTTTTCTTGGTAGTGGACAGACAAAGGGAAAAAATCTTGGCCAGGTTTTTGACTTTTTGCCGCTACGACAGTGACAAGAACAGTCGTGTTTTCAACAGTAACTAGTACTGCGCCGGTTGCCTGGCGGGCAATTCGGCCAGTTTCCAGGGTGACCGTTTGGCCGCCATACTGGAAGGTTTTTACAATAGGATTCACTCAATTTCTCCAATCTTTCTAAAAGAAACCGGGGCCTTATGCCCCGGTAACTTACTCGGTTTAACGACGCAACCCGAGTCGCTTAATCAGTGTGCTATAGCGCGTCGTATCTTTACGCTTTAAGTAGTCCAACAAATTACGGCGCTGATTCACCATACGAATCAAACCGCGACGCGAATGGTGGTCGTGGTTGTGCTCTTTGAAGTGTGATTGTAACTGCTGGATATTTGCAGTTAACAAGGCCACTTGTACTTCAGGAGAACCGGTGTCACCTTCGCTTGTTTGATAATCTTTAACAATCGCTGCTTTTTGTTCTGCACTTAATGCCATTTTCATCTTCCTTTTTACAATCTGCCCAAGCGGAATGTCCGCCATTTAAAAAAGAGCCTACCCGCGCAGATTTACAGATAGGTTCCCGCTAGCCCTCGTGGGTAGCGATCATTCTCAGAGGCGCGATCTCGCCGTCCTCTGACGCCTTTGCGAGCCCGACAAATTCCCCGGACGCACGTGCGACGCGCACAATACCAGAATTTGCGTCATTTAGCACGTTTACACGCTGCCCTTGTAGCAGTTTTTCGATTTCTTGCTCACCCAAAGTCAGGCGCGTCAAATACTGCAGTCCGGCATCTATGGGTAAAAGCCTTGCGACCAAGTCTTGCCCAGCGGATTGCACCTGCTCTAGCGTCATAGCATCGCTCAAGTCAAAGGGACCCGCCTCGGTGCGACGCAATGCGGTCAAATGTGCGCCCACACCAAGCGAGGCGCCTAAATCTTCTGCCAAAGACCGAATATAGGTCCCCTTACTGCAACGAACAAACACCTGACAGAACGCTCGTTCGTCGGGGATAAAATCGAGCATATCAAAGGCTTCGATGACCACGTCACGAGCTTCGCGCTCTATCTCGATACCTTGACGCGCTAATTTGTATAGTGGCTGACCGTCTTTTTTCAGCGCAGAGTACATCGGTGGCACTTGCTTAATAGCACCCTTAAAACCCTGCATTGCCTGTTCTACCGACTCGGCCGTCAGATGAGACGCGTTGGAGGTCTCAACTACCTCACCCTCGGCATCACCGGTGGTACGGGTCTCGCCAAAGCAGATCGTCGCAAGGTAGGCCTTTTCTGCGTCCAGTAAATACTGACTAAACTTGGTAGCCTCACCGAAACAAACAGGTAAGACGCCCGTCGCGAGAGGGTCTAACGCACCTGTATGACCGGCTTTTTGGGCATCGAGCGCTCGACGGCACTGCTGCAGAGCACCGTTAGAGCTGTATCCTTGGGGTTTATCTAGAATGAGAATGCCGTCTATGCGACACCCACGTTTGCGACGGGCCAAGCCTTACTCCTCGCCAGGCTCACTATTAGCACCCAACATAGCTTGATCCGCCTCTTTAGCGCGACGAATTAAGCCTTCTAGGTGGCGACCACGACCAACACTTTCGTCAAAGACAAAGCGCAAACTCGGCACAGTACGCATAGTAGAGTCTTTTGCTATTTGCGCACGCAAAAAGCCCGACGCTTTGTTCAACACCTCGGTGGTTGGTTTTGCGCTCTCGGCAGTATCGGCATCGAGCACAGTAAAAAACACGCGCGCATGACTCAAGTCACGGCTCACCTGAGCACCGGTGATATTCACCATTGCCACACGCGGATCACGCATCTCGGTTTGAATGAGGCTGGCGAGCTCTCGCTGGAGCATATCGCCAACCCGTTCTGTTCGACTGTACTCTTTTGCCATAAGTCGCTATTACAAAGACCGAGCCACTTCTTTCACGTCGAAGACTTCGATCAAGTCGCCAACACGAACGTCGGTGTAGTTCTTAACGCCGATACCACACTCTGTACCACTCTTCACCTCACTGGCATCGTCTTTAAAGCGACGCAGTGACTCGAGCTCGCCTTCGTAAATTACAACGTTGTCGCGCAATACACGAATAGGCTTAGAGCGATACACCGTGCCGTCGGTGACCACACAACCAGCAATCAGACCAAACTTGGGCGACTTGAACACATCGCGCACCTCGGCGATACCCACAATTTCTTCACGCAGCTCTGGCGCTAACATACCGGTCAAAGCTTGTTTGACGTCGTCTAACAAGTCGTAAATGACATTGTAGTAACGCAAATCCACGCCTTCCGCCTCGACCAGACGTTTAGCCGCATTATCGGCACGAACGTTAAAGCCAAACATTACCGCATCACTGGTCATAGCCAAGGTGACATCAGTCTCGGTGATACCACCGACCCCACCCGACACAATATTTACCTGAACTTCAGAGTTACCAAGATCCAGTAACGACGACTGAATAGCCTCGAGCGAGCCACGCACGTCGGCTTTAACAATAACGTTAAGAATTCTCTTCTCGCCCGCGGTCATGCTCTCGAACATGTTGTCTAGTTTCGCTGCCTGCTGACGCTGTAATCGCGTTTCACGATTCTTGTCTTGACGGAAATCCGCCAATTCACGCGCGCGTTTTTCATTCTCTACAACAGCAAACTGATCACCCGCATCAGGCGTTCCGTCCAAACCCAGAATCTCGACCGGAATACTCGGGCCGGCCTCTTCAATAGGCGCGCCGTTTTCATCCAACATGGCACGAACGCGACCGTACTGGAGCCCCGCCAAAATGATGTCGCCGCGACGCAAGGTGCCGCTTTGCACTAATAACGAAGCAACAGGTCCACGGCCGCGATCTAGACGCGACTCAATGACGATACCCCGCGCAGGAACATCTCTGGGCGCTTGGAGCTCAAGTAACTCAGCCTGCAGCAGAACTGCGTCTAATAGATCCTCGATACCTTCGCCAGTGTGCGCAGACACGTTGATGAACTGCGTGTCACCACCCCATTCTTCGGGGATAACATCCTTCGCTGACAGCTCATTTTTCACGCGGTCAGGGTCCGCGCCTTCTTTATCGATTTTGTTGACTGCAACAATCAACGGTACGTTTGCCGCCCGCGCGTGAGCTACCGCCTCTTCCGTTTGTGGCATGACACCGTCATCGGCTGCAACAACAAGAATAACGATATCGGTACTTTTCGCGCCGCGAGCACGCATGGCTGTAAAGGCAGCGTGTCCAGGCGTATCCAAGAAACTGATCATACCGTGGCCAGTTTCTACGTGATAGGCACCGATGTGCTGAGTAATACCACCGGCCTCACCTGCCGCCACACCAGACTTACGAATGTAGTCCAACAAAGAGGTCTTACCATGGTCTACGTGACCCATCACGGTCACGACGGGTGCACGCGGTTCTGGCGTTCCTTCGTGCTGAGATAAGGTCTCTTCGAGTTTTTCTTCCAGAGCGTCGGCACTCACAAATTTCACACGGTGACCCAGCTCTTCCACCACGAGGGTCGCCGTATCCTGATCGATCATCTGATTGATCGTCGCCATAACGCCGAGTTTCATTAACTCTTTAATCACGACACCCGCTTTGACCGACATCTGGCTGGCCAAGGCGCCGGCAGAAATCAGGTCACTGAGTTCGACATCGTAAATGATTTTTTCGGTGGGCAACTCAAAACCATGCTGATTATCGCCGCCTGAGCGTGACTTTTTGCGACCGCCACGGCGACGCATAAATCCGTCTTCCGCGGCATCGATATCCGACAGCGACATATGACGTTTCTTACCACGCCCACCGATCGAATCTTTGTTAAGCCGAGCACCTTTTTTGCGTGGCGAATCGTCTTTCTCGACGGGCGCCGCGGCCTCATGCAAACGCTTAGGACGCGCTTTATCGCCCTCTTTTTTCGCAGCTGCTTGTTTCTCAGCCTCGGCCGCCGTTTTCGCTTTTGCTTCTTTCTCTTGACGCGCAGTCTCTTCCGCTGCTTTTTTCTCGCGGATGGCGTTCTCGCGGGCCTCTTCTTCTTGCTTACGACGCAATGCGGCTCGCTGGCGTAGCACTTCAGGGTCAAAGTCCTCGACTTCTGGCTCTGGCGCCAGTTCGACGGCGGGCTCGGTAACTACCTCAGGCTCAGGCTCAGGCTCAGGCTCAGGCGCAACGTCCTGTACAACCGACTCTTCAACGACTTCGGGCTCAGGCACCACCTCCTCGGCGACCACCTCTACCACGGGCTCGACCACCTCTTGTTCAACCGCTTGTACAACCGGTTCTTCAACAAGCTCTGACGCAGTTACATTCGCTTCAACCTCGGGCTCGAGCTCCTCACGCTTTACGTAGGTTCGCTTCTTACGCACCTCAACGTTCACGGTTTTACGGCCGCCTGAACCGCTGGTCTTCAGAGTGCTTAAGGTCTTACGCTTTAGCGTGATTTTACGCGGCGCCGCATCAGGCTCACCGTGACTGCGCTTCAAAAACTGAAGCAAAGTTTGCTTGTCTTCGTCGGAAACTTCCTGTGAGGCCTTGGTATGAGGCAGTCCTGCCTCTTTCATTTGCCCCAGCAATCGCTCAGCAGATGCTCCGACGACTTTCGCTAATTGCTCTACAGTGACTTGTGCCATTCTTTACTCTCCTTCTCTCTTAATTCGTGGTGGGTTGCCTGTTCTAAAACTTAGGCTTCCTCCGCGAACCAAGGAGCACGAGCGGTCATAATCAACGACCCGGCTCGCTCTTCATCCATCTCTGGAATTTCCATCAGATCATCAACGCCTTGCTCGGCTAGATCTTCCATCGTCACAATGCCTCGACTTGCCAATATAAAAGCTAAATGACGATCCATGCCTTCCATGTTTAGTAGATCATCAGCAGGCTCATTGGCGCCTAGCTGCTCCTCCGAAGCAATTGCCATCGTCAGGAGAGCATCTTTTGCACGCGCGCGAAGCTCTTCTGAAATTTCTTCATCAAAACCTTCAATGGCCATCATTTCTTCAAGCGGCACGTAAGCGACTTCTTCTAGCGTGGTAAAACCCTCTTCGACCAGCACCTCAGCCACGTCTTCGTCAACATCCAATCGCTCGACGAATAACTGCAGTACTTGTCCAACCTCCGCTTCCTGTTTTTCTTGCGCTTCTTCGGTGCTCATGACGTTAATCATCCAGCCCGTCAATTCAGATGCCAAACGCACATTCTGACCGCTACGGCCAATAGCTTGCGCTAGATTATCTTCCGAGACCGCGACATCCATCGTGTGCGTGTCTTCATCCACAACAATCGATTCAACTTCCGCTGGCGACATCGCATTAATCACTAACTGAGCTGGGTTGTCGTCCCATAAAATGATGTCTACACGCTCGTTATCGAGCTCATTAGATACGGCTTGTACACGGGAGCCTCGCATACCAACACAGGCACCCACTGGGTCGATGCGCTGATCGTTGGTCTTGACCGCAATTTTTGCCCGCGAACCAGGATCTCGCGCCGCCGCACGAATTTGGATAACGCCTTCGGCGATTTCTGGCACTTCAATGCGGAACAACTCGATCAGCATCTCAGGGCAGGAACGGCTTAAGATTAGCTGAGGGCCGCGGATCTCAGTGCTAATTTCAGTCAGAATTGCACGCAAGCGATCGTTCACTCGGAACGTCTCACGACCCACTAAATTCCCCCGAGGCAAAAGCCCTTCGGCGTTGTTACCCAAATCGACAATGATATTGTCGCGGGTGACCTTCTTGACGCTACCCGCCACCAATTCGCCAACGCGGCCGCGATACTGATCAACGATTTGCGCACGCTCGGCTTCGCGCACTCGCTGCACAATGACCTGCTTGGCTGTTTGCGCCGCAATGCGACCGAAGCCTACGTTGTCGATGGTTTCTTCAAACACATCGCCTGGTACCAAAGACACGTCTTTTTCGATCGCCTCCTCGGTGGTCAACTGAGTGCCTAACAAGGCCAGCTCGTCATCGGGCACAACCAACCAACGGCGAACGGTCACGTAGTCGCCCGTTTTGCGATCGATGGTGACGTGAATATCAGAATCCTCGTCGTAGCGCTTCTTCGTTGCGGTGGCCAAGGCCAATTCGATTGCCTCGAAAATAATATCTTCAGACACACCTTTCTCGTTCGATACCGCTTCTGCTACCAGCAAGATTTCTTTTGTCATTGAGAGCCTCGTTTTCACTCGCCCCTAAAGTCGGGGTTTTACCTTCGCCTTGTCGATACTGTCGAAAGGCAACACATATTCATCGTCGTCTATACGGACCACGACGTCTTGATCTTCAATTCCTACTAGGGTGCCGTTAAAATTCTTGCGACCTTCGAAGGGTACTCGTAATTTTACTTCCAACCACTCACCCACATATTGCTGACATTGCTCTATCGAGAACAAAAAACGATCAATACCGGGTGATGACACCTCGAGGCTGTACTCGCCCGCGATGGGGTCTTCAACATCCAAAATACCGCTAATCTGACGACTGACCTGAGCACAGTCATCGACCTGCACACCTGCTTCACGATCGATGTAAATCCGCAGCAAACTGTTTTTTCCTTGCGCTCGAAACTCCAGACCCCAGAGCGCAAACCCCATGGCCTCTACCGTTGCTCGCAGCAAATCAGCTAATTCCGCTTCTTTTTTGGTCACTCGACCACCCATCAATCGCTAGATACAAAAAAACCCCAAATAGGGGCCTCTTAAAACTTGCACTCCCTAAGGGCGCGCAAACTATGTCTGCATTCGCACTGAATGCCAAACGCTGCACACTCCTTCTTACTTACGGCTCACACACGCTTTGCGCTACACCCAAAATAAGAGAGGCCACACAACTGCGCGCAAGTATACGCACAAACAGCGCCGCCTTCAACGAAGCGCGCAGAAGATAATCGAGTTTCAGTAAAAAAATACCAATAGTCAGCAAACATATCCACATCATCCGAACCCAATCGCGGCATGCCGAGTGCGAGTATCGATTACTAACGCGACGTTAAATGATAATCGA
>NZ_CBFHWH010000021.1:26577-31901 GCF_965659035.1 Aequoribacter sp.
GAAGCGGGCGATAGATAACCGCGTTTTGTTAAAAAAAACCGGCTCTCGTTAAAGTACCGGTTTTTCTGTTTGGTAGCGGGGACCGGATTTGAACCGACGACCTTCAGCGGCTTCGCCGGATAAAGAGTTGAGCCCGACGGTCGAGCATCTAACACCCCCTGGACTACCCATAAATCACACAATTTTTGAGCATAAAAAAACCGGTACTTTCACAGTACCGGTTATTCTATTTGGTAGCGGGGGCCGGATTTGAACCGACGACCTTCGGGTTATGAGCCCGACGAGCTACCAGGCTGCTCCACCCCGCAACTATCTGGTTCGTCGACGCTAGTAGCGGCGTTCGACTGAGGGGCGAGAGTATAGTTAGACACCGCGCATCGGTCAACCTGAATTTTCAATGCCTTTACGTTTTTCGCATCCAAAGACTTAAAAGCTCGACATGCGGCGTTTGCGGGTACATATCAAGAGGCTGTAATTCGCGCAATTCAAATAAGTCGCGCAACGAGGCCACATCACGTTCAAAGCTGGCGAGATCGCAAGAGATGTAAATAATACTTTTTAGGCTGGGCAACTGGCTCACCAACTGACTCAGCAAGGCGAATCCGTCACGAGGAGGATCAAGCAACAACAAATCTGCACCTATACTCAGACTAACTAGGTCGGATAGTTTTGTTTTATCGAACAAATCATGTGCAAACGTTTTCGCACTTGGTAAACGTTGCCGCAAAGCGTCCAGAGCTTCTGGTACAACTTCTACCGCGGTGATGTCATCAACACCGGATGCAACAAGTGCTTGAGTTAAATTGCCTGACCCAGCAAACAACTCTACAACTTGCTCGCTGCCCAAGCCGCCTAAGACCCTTGTTAGCCAGCCTAACATTTCCTGGTTCTGTGCAGTATTGCCCTGCCGAAACGGTAATCGCTGATTAAATGAGATGTGCTCGAAATCCACTTCATCGGCAATATCGATCGTCACCCACGTTTTGCGCCGGCGGCCGATACCCAAATCTTGCTCTCGAATTTTAGCTAACAGGGCGTTGTTGTGATCTGATAATACCGAACACCGCTCTACATCCACGATCTGATCACTTCGAGCCGCCACAAAGCCTACGGCATCTGCTGACGCTTTTAATTGCGCTCGATTTCGATACGCTAACTCCTGGATTGACGGCTGCACCGCGCCTGGATAATCCAAATCCAAGCGCGAGCACAGCTCCTCAACACGCCGCTGCTTAGCGTGTATCTGAGCCGCATAATCGATGAACATCCATGGGCATCCACCGCACGTTTTTTCAGTGACGCCATGGTAGGGACATGGCACATCACGCCGGGAATCGCTGGCCTGCAAAATACTGACGAGTTCGGCTTGAACATAGGACTTTTTGAGCTCGACAATACGCACTCGCACGTGCTCACCCAACCATGTGCCTGGCACGAAAAGGACCTGGCGCATGTGCTTTCCGACCCCCTCACCTTTACTGTTCAGATCGGTGATCTCGAGATCTAATTCATCGCCGAGCTGCAGCTGCTTGTTCGCTCGCTTTGCACTGCTTGTTTTTGCGGGTTGCCACTTAAGCATTGATGCTCTCCAAACCAAAAAGAATCGCGATGAACAAGATGAGGGACGCGGCCACACGATTTAACCAAATACTGTGCTCCGGCTTCGAAAACCAACGCGCGAGCTGCCTGCCACCCAAGGCGTAAATGCTCATCGCGATAAACTCGGAAATCAAAAAAATGGGCACAAGCAATCCGAGTTGATACAACAAACTCTCAGCCTCGTTGATAAAGCCCGGCAGGATAGCAATTAAAAACGCCCAGCCCTTAGGGTTAAGCACCGCGGTATTGTACCCCAGCACCGCCAGTTGAACCTGATTCAAAGAGGCCCTACCCGACTGAGCCTCTAGGGCACCTGATGCACTGCGCCACATACCCACGCCGACATAAACCAGATACAACGCTCCCAGCATGGTTAACCATGCGAGAGCCTCTGGCTTCCATCTCACCACCTGAGCAACACCCATAGCCACACTGATAGCAACCGTCGCCACGCCCGCCAACTCGCCCAGCATCATCCACAAAGTGCGGCGGTAACCACACGACATCCCTAAGGTGAACGCTAAGGTCATACACAATCCTGGTGTCATCGATATAGCGAATATCGTTACAGCAAATAGGATTAGGGTATCGAGCGCCATGTGCCAACTCTCAAAAGCGCGCAGTATAACGTGTTAATGTGATGTTGCGGCGACTTTCTGGCTCTTCCAGATCTCGCTAGCATCGATACCTAGGTCTCTAGCAACACCCATCAAGCATAAGCCAGAGACCTAACGAAAAAAATGATGCGGCGGCATTATCGCCGGTTCTAATTCATAATTTTTTGGCATCACGATGGCTCATCTTTAGCTGTGGATCTGCACGCACAAACACAGAAACTGACCGTTACCCACTGTGACCCGTAACACGATAAAGAATTGGTGAATTTACCCAACCAATACATGACATAAGCCGCAACGATGCTTTAAGCTACTTGCCACTTTTTTGTTACCGCAAGCCAGCACGAGCCGAGACGGGCTCAACCGAGGATACCTATGCCAGATCGCGATTTTAGAGACAGCGCCATTCGCTACCACACCGACCCAACCCCCGGGAAACTCGCGATTCGCCCGACCAAGCCCTTAGCGAACAAACGTGATTTATCGCGTGCCTATAGCCCTGGAGTCGCCTATCCCTGCGAAATCATCGCTGAACATCCCGAGCGCGTGGCGGAAATGACGGCTCGAGGCAATTTGGTTGCCGTGGTCACCAATGGCACTGCCGTATTGGGCCTTGGCAACATTGGACCACTGGCGTCTAAACCCGTAATGGAAGGCAAAGCAGTACTTTTTAAAAAATTCGCGCACATTGATGTTTTTGATATCGAAGTCGATGAAACCGACGTCGATAAGTTCGTCGACATCGTCGCATCTTTAGAACCCACCTTTGGCGGCATCAACTTAGAAGATATTAAAGCGCCTGAATGCTTTGAGATCGAGCGCAAACTCCGCGATCGTATGAACATCCCGGTATTCCACGACGATCAGCACGGCACGGCGATTGTAGCTGCAGCTGCCATCTACAATGGCTTGCGCTTGGTGAACAAAAATATCGAAGACATAAAACTGGTCGTCTCGGGCGCAGGTGCCGCCAGTATCGCTTGCGTCGACTTATTGGTGAGCATGGGCCTACAAAAAGCCAATGTCCGAATGCTAGACCGTACGGGCGTTATTTACGCCGGTCGAACCGAAGGTATGAACAAGTACAAAGAGGCCTACGCGGTCGCAACTACCGATCGGACCATTGAAGACGCCATTACCGACGCAGACCTATTCATGGGCTTATCGGGCCCTGGCGTTTTGAACGGCGATCTCGTCAAAAAAATGGCGCGCGACCCTCTTATTTTAGCGATGTCCAACCCCACACCCGAAATTATGCCCGAGGAGGCCAAAGCCGCGCGCCCTGACGCAATTTTAGCGACGGGCCGATCAGATTACCCTAACCAGGTAAACAATGTTCTGTGCTTTCCATTTATGTTCCGCGGCGCGTTAGATTGTGGCGCTACCACCATTAACGAAGAGATGAAAAAAGCGGCCGTAAAAGCCATTGCTGACTTGGTGCACCGAGAAGTAACAGAAGCAGTTGTTGAAGCTTACGCCGGTGAAGAACTTAAGTTCGGGCCAGACTATCTAATCCCCAAGCCATTTGATGCTCGTTTGATTGAAGACGTCCCCCTAGCCGTGGTGAAAGCAGCCATGGAAAGTGGTGTCGCCACGCGCCCCATCGAAGATATGGAAGCCTATCGCAACAAACTGCATTCTTACGTCAGCGGTAGCCGCTTATTCATGCAGCCCACCATCGATATCGCTCGCAAAAACCCTGCGCGCATTGCGTATGCCGAAGGCGAAAACGACGATGTACTGCTGGCCATGCAGGGCGTAATCGACGAGAAAGTTGCCAAGCCTATTTTGTTGGGTCGCCCCTCGGTCATCGAGTCAAAAATAACCAAATTGGGCCTGCGAATTGATATCGAGAACGACATCGAAATCATGAATATTGAAGCTGGCGACTTGGAAGACAAGTACTGGCGTCACTACCACCGAAAAGTCGGACGTTCAGGTATGTCAGTAGAAGCCGCAAAAACTGTGGTGCACACTAATGCCACTGTTATGGCGGGCTTGCTCGTGGATATGGGTGAAGCCGATGGTATGATTTGCGGCAAAGTGGGTCGCTTTGATCGCCACCTGAAACACCTGTCCAGCTTCATCAATAGCAGTCGCGATTCTGGCGTCGTGTCCTCGGTATGCGCCCTGCTACTTGAAGATGGCCCGCTCATTATCGCGGACCCTTTCGTCAACGTAGATCCAAGTGAAGACGAGATCGTCACCATTGCGCAAGACGCCATCGAATACGCCAAACGCTTTGATATCGAGCCACGCGTCGCGCTGTTATCGCACTCGAACTTCGGTACCTACGAAGATGCCTCCGCATTAAAAATGAAGAATGCCGCGGCGCGCCTTCGCGATTTGCGCCCCGATGTGCAAATCGACGGCGAAATGCATTCGCTTTCAGCCCTAAACCCCGAAATGCGGGCCACAATTTTTGAAGACAACCAAATCGAAGGTAAAGCAAACGTCCTCATCATGCCAAACATGGATACCGCCAGTATTGCATTAGGCTTGATTCGATCACTGACCGAAGCCCGCTTGGTAGGCCCCTTTTTATGCGGCTTAGAAAAACCCGTTCACATTTTAATCCCCTCGGTATCAGGGCGCGGTATTTTGAATATGACTGCACTTGCTGTTGCTGATATTCATTTGCGTAAACTTAACGACTAACTCGCACTCTTCAACGCTGGCGCTGCGCATCAATGCAGCGCCAGCGGCCACTCTCATCAGCCATTTCATTAAAGCTGCCTTAAAGTGGTCTTAACAGGCAGCCTGAACTGGATCTATCGCTTGTCCCACGAAATCGGTAAAACCAAGCATACGCAAGTACCTTAAATAATAACGATTTATATTCAACGACAAATGAGGGGAAGCACATGAGTAACAACTCGATCAAAACCTACGGGTTAAAGCCGCTGGCACTGGCTGTTGGGGCAGTCGCAGCAGGTTTAAGTTTTCAAGCACCACTGGCATTTTCGCAAGCAAGTGCCCTAGAAGAAGTGATCGTAACGGCTAACCGCCGCGAAGAGTCATTGCAAAGCGTCGCAATGGCAGTATCGGCCTTTAGCGAAGACATGATGCGCGATCAGGGCATCGTCGATCTTAAAGGTATTACCGAGC
>NZ_CBFHWH010000022.1:0-17652 GCF_965659035.1 Aequoribacter sp.
CAAGGCCGTCCGTGGCACGCTACGCACGCGACGTCCTGTCGCGTGACGTTCCGCGCGAAACAGGCTGCAGTCGCTCGGCTTCCTATCGCATTCTTTTACATATGTGCGGCACCGAATCCTAAAGTATTGGGTTGTTGATTTTTCGAAAGTGGCCAGCGCAAGAGCTCGGGCGCGGATAAGTATCTTTAAATAGCCCGCTTTAACCTCTAAACAGGTCAGCTGCGAGCGTCGATCTTAGCCTCAATGCTCGCTAATCGCGCTTCAATATCTTGCAGGCTGCTGTCGTCGCGAGCCGCTTTGCTATTGCCGTAAAGCGTCATAAACACCTCTGTTAGGTGTTGCGTAACCGCTTGGGCCTCACGAGTTTTATGCAGGTGGAGTGTTCTGGAGGAATACTCGAGCGTGCCATAAAACAAATCTCGTATGACCCATAAAGGCGCTGTCTCCTGAAAGACGCCTCGATCAACACCTTGTCGGAAAAGTTCATCAAATACCGCAACATAACCGCGAATGGGGTTCAGGCTGGGTGAGTCTAAGGTGCCTGTCTCGCGCGTGCGCACGGTAAAACCCACAAAGTCGAAGTCTTTAACCAGTTCACGTAAGTGAAACTCCGCTAATGCTTTGAGCTTAGCTATTGTGTCGTTGTGAGCCAGCGTCGCCTTGCGGGCGCCTTGCGTCAGGACTTGCCAAAATTGAGCAACAACGGCGTCGAGCAGTTCTTTCTTGTTACGGTAGTACAAGTAGACCGTGCCCTCAGCAACTTCGGCTCGCTTTGCGATAGCGCTCATCTTGGCGTTCTCGAACCCGCGCTCGCTGAACTCGATGCGTGCAGCGTCCAGAATGGCACGTTCTTTCGCTTCCATCTTTTCGCGTCGAGTGCTTGGTGCTGCTAGTTTTGCCATGAAGATGCGCCTTGTTTCTCTTGCGTAAAAATAGTTAATGATTTAGGCTCATTTATATTGAGTCAGATTCATAAAAAGCGCAAGCCCAAAGTTGGGGCTTGTTAATGACGGGAAAACACATGAGTAAACCATCTGTTCGTATCGGTGGGGCGAGTGGCTATTGGGGTGAGTCCGATATGGCTTTGCCTCAGTTTTTACGTGAGGGTGATCTCGATTACATTGTGTTTGATTATCTCGCTGAGATCACTATGTCGATTATGGCGCGTGCTCGCAGTGTCGATGAATCCTTGGGTTATGCCACCGACTTTGTGCAAGCTGTAATGGCGCCTCATTTGGCGCAAATTGCCCAACAGGGTGTAAAAATTCTATCGAATGCGGGTGGTGTGAATCCTTTAGCCTGTGCCCAAGCACTCCGCGATATCATCGATTCGCAGGGACTGGCGTTAAAGGTCGCCGTCGTTCTCGGTGATGACCTCATCCACCAGAAAGACGAATTGGCTGCTTTGGGCGTAACCGAGATGTTCAGTGGTGAGCCCTTTCCGCCGGTTGAGAAGATTGCCAGTATCAATGCGTATTTAGGCGCGTTCCCCATTGCCGAAGCTTTGAGCCAAGGTGCCGATATTGTGATTACGGGGCGCTGCGTTGATTCGGCTGTGACTCTTGGCGCGTGCATTCACGAGTTTGGTTGGACGGTATCTGATTTAGATTGTTTAGCCGGCGCGTCGTTAGCTGGGCATTTGATCGAGTGTGGCCCGCAGGCTACGGGTGGTAATTTCACCGATTGGCATGCCGTTGCTGACTCATTGGTTGACGTGGGCTATCCCATTGCTACCGTATTTGCCGATGGCTCTTGCGATATCAGTAAGCCCAAAGATACGGGTGGACTGGTGTCCGTGGGCACTGTTTGCGAGCAATTATTGTATGAACTCGGTGACCCCGGTGCTTATCATCTGCCCGATGTGATTTGCGATTTTACCCAAGTGACGGTTACTCAGCTTGAGGCTGAACGCGTTAGAGTCGAGGGCGCTAGAGGTGCCGGCGCGCCCGAGCAGCTAAAAGTCTCAATGACATGGGCGGACGGCTGGCGCTTGGGCGGAATTTGGTTCTATGTGGGTACGAATGCGTCACAACGATCCCGCAGTTTTGGTGAAAGCGCAGTCGCGCGCGCACGTGCAAAATTAACCACCATGAAGGCGCCCGACTTTGATGAGGTCTTGATCGAGGTGGTGGGTGACGGCTCCCACTTTGGTGCCTATTCACTTGAATCAGAGACTCGAGAAGTCGCTATTAAAGTGGCCGCAAAACATCAAGACAAACGCGCTTTGATGTTGTTGCTGAAGGAGCTGTCTGGCGTTGGTTTGGCAGCGCCTGCGGGACTTGCCGGTTTTGCAGGCACAAGGCCAAAGCCCTCTCCTGTGATTCGTCTGTTCTCTTTTTTACATGATCGCGACGCGGTCACGGTCGAGCTTGATAATGGAATTGAGCGTCACGCGTTCGTCGATTCGCCTTTTGACCTTAGGACGCTACAGCAAAGCAATGGTCCGTCAGTACCTGCGGTAGATTCTGATATCGCAACCGTCGAAGTGCCGCTAGAGCGACTGGCATGGGGCCGTTCCGGTGACAAAGGCAACAAGGCCAATGTTGGTGTCATTGCGCGCAAGCCCGAATATCTGCCCTGGATTGCCACAAGCTTAACTGAAGCGTGCGTGAGTGAGCGCTTGGCTCACTTTATGGGCTCTAGCGCTATTGCGCGCTACTACTTGCCTGGAATCTCGGCCTTAAATTTTTTAATCGATGATGTCTTGGGCGGTGGCGGGGTGGCGAGTTTGCGCAATGATCCCCAAGGTAAGACCTATGCTCAAATTTTGTTACAAACACCGGTGAATATCCCCGCCGGATTATTGGAGGACTAAACATGGCCGTGATTGAAACGCGTGTTATTGTCGGTAGTGACGAGTACGAAAAAAACCGCACGGAAATGTTGGCTTTTGTAGACAAGCTACGCGCACTTGAGGCGCGCGCTGCGGATGCAAGTAATAAGCGTGCGCCGGTATTTGAAAAACGCGGGCAGATTCCGCCTTTTCAGCGCGTTGAACGAGTGCTTGATCCGGGTATGCCATTTTTACGACTACATTCCTTGGCGAATTACATGGTCAGCGATACCAATCCGGATACTAGTGTGCCCGGCGCCTCGGTCATTATCGGCATTGGTTTTGTACAGGGCGTGCGATGTATGGTCTGGGCCGATGATTCGGGCATAGCGGCCGGTGCTGTCACGCCGAAAACGGGGTCTGTGCATCTGGCGGTGCAAGAGATTTGCAAGCGTCAAAAATTGCCTCTGATTCACATGGTAGAAAGCGCTGGCGCTAACCTTATGAACTATGAGGTGAGCACTTGGGCGGTGTTTGGCGCGGTGTTCCGCAATATGGCGCAGCTATCCGCTATGGGTATCCCTAACATCGTAGTGCTCCATGGCGCATCTACCGCCGGTGGCGCTTACATGCCCGGCATGGCTGACCACGTGATTGGCGTCAAAGAGAACGGCTTAGCGGCTCTTGGCGGCGCGGCGCTAGTCAAAGCCGCAACCGGTGAAGAGGCCGATGAACGCGAATTGGGGGGTACCGAAATGCACTCGTCGGTATCGGGTGTGGTGGAGTACCTAGTCGATAACGACGCACACGGGCTATTGAAAGCGCGTGACGTGGTCAAGCGGCTAAATTGGAATAAGGGTGCCAGCACGATTCCTCGACAACCTTATCAGCCGCCCAAGTATGATCCTGAGGAACTAGCCGGTGCTATTCCAGTTGACCATAAGGTGCCTTACGACGTTCACGAGGTGTTAGCCCGTGTCGTCGATGGTTCGGAAGTCGAGGATTTCAAGCCGCGCTACGGGCCATCGACGGTGTGTTGTTTCGCATCTATCACCGGTATCGCCTGCGGTATTTTGGCCAACAACGGCCCTATTGATCCGAATGGTGCCACCAAGGCTGCTCAGTTTTTGCAGCTTTGCGATCAAAGCAACTTGCCCGTGATTTTCTTAAATAACACCACCGGATACATGGTGGGTACCCAGTATGAACAGGCAGGCATGATCAAGCACGGCGCGAAAATGGTACAAGCGGTTTCAAACATCCGCGTACCTAAAATCACGCTGTACATCGGTGCTAGCTTTGGTGCGGGTAACTACGGTATGTGCGGCTGGGCCTACGAGCCCGATTTTTTGTTTGCTTGGCCTAGCGCCAGAACGGGGGTGATGGCGGGGCAGTCGGCGGCCAAGACGATGTCGCAGGTGGCCGAAGTCGCCGCGCAACGTAAAGGTTTAGAACCCGATCGCGAAGCTATTGCCCAGCAGGAAGCTCGCATACAGGCCGTATTCGATCGCCAAGAGGATGCCTTTTACACTTCCGGTCAGGTGCTAGACCACGGTGTGATCGACCCGCGCGATACCCGCAAAGTTTTGGCTTTTGTGTTGGAAACATGCCTTGAAAGTCGTGCTCGTACTCTCAATCCAAACGCCTTTGGCGTGGGCCGAATGTAGGGGGTGTTATGAGTTTACCGATAACAGAATCGATTCAACTCGAGCAAAAAAATGGCTGGCTCACGATATGGTTCGATGGGATTGAAAATCGCAATGCCTTGACCGATCAGCGCGTGGCTGAAACCTTGGCCGTGCTCAACGCGGTAGCGGATGATCGCGCTGTGCGAGGCATTACACTGCGAGGCAAGGGCGGTGTGTTTTCGGCTGGCGGTGACTTGAAAAGCTTTCGCAAGTTTGCCGAGGCCCCAGATGACGATGTCATAGAAATGAGCAAAAGCATCGCTTATTTGCTGAATCGTTTGAATACCATGCCCCAGGTGACGGTCGCACTGGTCGAAGGCGCTGCCATTGCAGGTGGGCTGGGGATTGTGTGCTGTTGTGATGTAGCAATTTGTCAGAGTAGTGCCAAGTTTGCCTTCAGTGAAACCATGATCGGCATTTCACCGGCGCAAATTGCTCGCTTTGTGATGCAAAAACTGGGTTTCGCCAAAGGCCGCCGTCTGATGCTGACTGCGGCGCGATTCGATGGCGCCGAGGCTGGCAATCTAGGATTGGCTGATTTTGTGGCCGATGATGTGGCGAGTTTAGAGGCACACGAAATAAAAGTACGTCGAGATGTGCTCAAGTGTGCGCCCGGTGCGATCGCGGCAACCAAGGAACTGATTCTTGAACTCCCGTATATCGAGCCCGACTCAGTGGCTGATATAGCGGGCCGAAACTTCACTAAGCGGCTAAAAAGTGATGAAGGCAAAGAAGGTGTGAGCTCTTTCTTAGAGAAGCGTGCACCCAACTGGGCGCAAGAGCCTTAAGGACAAGTTATGAAACGTTTATCGACTTTGCTTATTGCGAACCGCGGTGAAATCGCCATTCGCGTCATGAAAACGGCCCGAGAAATGGGCATACGTACCATTGCTGTGTATTCCGAGGCCGATGCTCAAGCGGCCCATGTGCGCGCGGCCGACCAAGCCGTATGCATTGGCGCAGGGCCGGTTGGATCTTCGTATTTGCGTGCCGATGTTATTTTAGATGTCGCCAAGCGTATGGGTGCCGATGCGGTGCATCCTGGCTACGGGTTTTTATCGGAGAATGCCGGGTTTGCAAAGGCCTGTGCCGAGGCGGGTATTGTGTTTGTCGGGCCGCCAACCCTGGCCATTGATGTGATGGGCGATAAAGCCAGAGCAAAGCGGGCGATGCTGAAGGCGGGTGTGCCCTGCGTGCCCGGCTATCAAGACGACGATCAGTCAACTGAGCGTTTGGTCAGCGCGGCAAAAGACATTGGATTGCCCGTGATGGTTAAAGCCGCAGCCGGCGGTGGCGGTCGCGGTATGCGGCTCGTGCACCAAGAATGCGACCTTGAAAACGCGATTCACATGGCGCAGTCCGAAGCGAAAAACGCCTTTGGTTCGAGTGAGCTTATTATTGAGAAAGCGATCATTCGGCCGCGTCACGTCGAAATTCAGGTGTTTGCAGACGAATTTGGGAACACGGTGCACTTAGGTGAGCGCGATTGCTCGGTTCAGCGTCGTCACCAAAAGGTCATAGAAGAATCGCCATGCCCAGTGATGACCGACGAGCTTCGCGCCGCCATGGGTGAAGCCGCGATTGGAGCAGCTAAGGCCGTTAACTACGTAGGTGCAGGTACCGTTGAGTTTTTGTTGGATCAATCGGGTGAATTCTACTTTCTAGAAATGAACACCCGCTTGCAAGTTGAACACCCCGTGACGGAGTTGGTGACGGGCTTAGACTTGGTCGAGTGGCAGTTGCGAGTGGCTCGCGGCGAGACTCTGCCTTTGACCCAAGATCAAATTCAGCTGAATGGACACGCGATTGAGGTGCGTTTGTACGCCGAAGACCCCTATGCAGGCTTCCTGCCCAGCACGGGACCTGTTCATTTGTTTGCGACGCCAAGCGCGCCTGGTTTTCGGGTGGATTCGGGTGTTGCCAGTGGTGATGCAGTATCGCCGTTTTACGATTCCATGGTCGCTAAGATCATGGCTCACGGCAAAACCCGAGAGGATGCGCGTCAGCAGCTGATTCGCGGCTTGCAAGAAACTGCCTTGTTAGGCTTGCCAAATAACCGCGATTTTCTGATCGACTTGTTGGAGCAACCTGAATTTGCCAAGGGCGAGGCAACAACGGCGTTTATTGCCGACTGTTATGGTGATCAACCGACCAAGCCTTCGGTATCCGAAGAATCTTTGGTGCTTGCTGCTTGCTTACAGCACCGCCTGGGGCGCGCAATAGCGGCGACGAAGAGCTTGGGCATTGCCCCCGAATTGCTTGAATGGTCGTCAACGGGCAGGGCACATAGTATTTATAGCTACGAACTGGACGAAACACTGGTGCATGTTACGTTGACTAGCCGAAGTGCTAATGCCTATACCGCTGCAGTGGGTGATGTAATCCATCAAATCGAGGTGTTGAGCATGGACTCGCAGCATGCCGTATTAACGATAAACGGTCTGCGCATGCCGCTGCATTATATTGCAACGGATGATGCGACGATTCACATCGCCAGTGCATCTAGTACCGACGTCATGGTCAATAAAGCAGTATTGCCACCTAGCACGGGTGAAGAGCTGGGCAGCGGTACTATTATTGCGCCGATGCACGGCCTGCTGTTAAGCGTAGATGTCGAAGTTGGCGCTTCGGTGAGCAAAGGTGACCGTTTGGCGGTGTTAGAGGCCATGAAAATGCAGCACGGTATTACCGCGCCGATTGATGGTACAGTCACCGTCATTGGTGGCAAAGCGAACCAGCAGGTTGCCGCCGGTGATGTGCTGGTGGTGATTGAGTCGGCCGAAGAATAAGGAGATTAGAGTGCAGCAAGCCAAAGATTTTTTTGCAGAGAGCGAAGACGTATTCGCGCTGGTGTCAGGTTTGTCAGAGGAGGTTTTGACAACCGCGACCGCCTTTAAACAGTGGAGTATTGCCGACATCATTCAGCATTTGCATTTTTGGAACGAAGCTGCCCTTTTATCCTTAACCGATGCCGCGGGCTTTGAGAAATTTTTTAAGCCTGTCGGCGCGCATATTTTTAGCGGTAAAGATCTAAAGTCGTACGAGCGTGAGTACTTCGCAAACGTGTCGGCCAGCGAATTGATCGCTGCTTGGCAAAGTATGTACCGAGCAACCGCTGCGGCTTTTGAGCAAGCTGATCCGTCACAGCGGGTGGCGTGGGTTGGGCCCTCGATGAGTGCGCGGTCATCCATTACTGCGCGACAAATGGAGACCTGGTCGCACGCGCAAGCCATATACGATGTGTTGGGTATCGACCGTGTTGATCAAGACCGCATTCGCAACATTGTGGTTTTGGGTATCAACACCTACGGTTGGACCTTTGTGAATCGCAAGATCGATGTGCCCGACCCCATGCCATATGTACGCTTAGTGTCGCCCTCGGGTGATGTCTGGAACTATGGTGATCCGCAAGAAGACAACTGCATTCAAGGCTCGGCTGTTGCTTTTGCTCAGGTGGTGACCCAAACGCGTAATGTCGTTGATACCAATTTGCAGGTCGTTGGCGATAACGCAAACTTATGGATGACCAATGCCCAGTGTTTTGCCGGTGCGCCTAATCCTGTGCCCGAGCCGGGTGTGCGGTGTAAGGCTCCGGTTTAATATTCTCTGCAGGTCAAAGAGTTAACGATCCACCTTCGCGTCTCAGCCAGGAACAAAAAAGGCCGCAAAAAGCGGCCTTCATACAATCGAGTAACCGTATTACCAGATGTAAGGAATAAGCGCCTTACGCTCTTTGGGGTAATCGTCGAAGTTCTTCAAGAACCACTTGTGTGTCACCATGGCACGCGGCGCCAAGTTGCCGACGGTAATCGCCAACACAAACACAGCGCCTAAGTTCCAGGTCATGATGGCAAAGCCCGTGAATGACAGAATTTCACCGAGGTACTGTGGGCAGCTGACCCATTTGAAGAAACCGCCGTATGGAATCTTGTAACGCGGTTGGCTGGGATCTGGTTTCTTCGAGCGCAGGTTGCGCAAGATGGTGTCCGAGTATACGTTCAGGGTAAAGCCGAACGCGTAGATCGCGATTCCTATGATGAAGCGAGGATCGCTGAACCACTCGGTGGTGTACTGCGTGCCGATATTGGCGATGTATTCGGCGTTGAAATAGCCGTGCATGAACAGGGTTATCCAGCCGGCAACGACCACGTTAAACGCGAAGGTTTGGCTGGCACCGGGTGCTGTTCGCATCAGCAGCGGAGTGACTAAAGCGCGGTTGGTGTAGTGAAACATCCAAATCGCTAAGAAGAACAGTGGGACAATTTGGTCTGAGTTTTCGCCCATGAAGAACACGATCGGGAAGACGATAAGACCCGGGAGTTCCATCAAAATCCAGCCTGGTTTGGATCCCAGTTTAATACCTTTGGATTTAGCGCCGCCGCCGCCAAAACGACCGCCGTACGCAGCCGTGCCATACAGGCTGCTAACGAAGATCATGAGCGCGTACAAAAACCCGACGATTAGAAGCGTGTCGTAGAACGTATTTCCGGTATACCACTGCATAGCCTTACTACCCTGTCTATTGTCATTGTTGGCGCCTAGGCTACCGCACTATGGTGGGTCCCGTTAACACACATTCGGACTATGGCTTTTATCCTTGGCGAGCTATCGTCCAAATGAGGGCTGTGTGTGGGGGGGAAAACTTATAAGGTTGGCCCATAAAATGAAAACAAGATTAGGGAAGGTTGTATTGTGAGCAGTAAGTTTAAGCCTATACAGCGAAGCGAGGTCGAGCATTGGGATGCTCAGGTGGATGTGCTCGTAGTGGGTTTTGGCGCAGCCGGTGCATGCTCGGCCATAGCGGCGCACGACAGCGGCGCAAAAGTGATGATTGTTGAGGCGGCGTCAGACGCTGGGGGCTCAACCGCCTTGTCATCTGCCGAGCTGTATTTGGGCGGTGGTACGAGGGTTCAAAAAGCGGTGGGCTATGAAGACACCGCAGATGCTATGTACGACTATTTGATGATGTCGAACGCCCCCCAGGCGAGTGCCGAGAAAACTCGCCGTTACTGTGATGAAAGTGTTGAACACTTTGACTGGTTGGTCGAGCAGGGCGTGCCGTTTAAAGACTCCGAGTACCCTGGCCGCGCCATGATGGCCTTAACCGACGATTGTTTGTTGTTTACCGGTAGCGAAAAAGCCTGGCCGTTTAAAGATCACATTCCTGCGGCACCGCGTGGTCATAATTTGTACGTCGAGGGTGACAACGGCGGTCCGCTTTTTATGAAGATTATGGCGGAGGCTGTCGCCAAGCGTGGTATTGAGCAGCGATTTGATACCCGCGTGCTAAAGCTTATTGTGTCGAACGAAGGCTCTGCTTTACGCGTCTGTGGAGCCGTTATTCGTCAAGATATGCAAGAAAAGTTCGTTGAGGCCACAAAGGGTGTCATGTTGTGCTCTGGTGGCTTTGTCATGAACGAAGATATGGTTAAGCAGTATGCGCCAGAGCTACTGAAAGCGAGTGTGCCTATTGGTAACCCGAACGATACGGGGTCGGGCATTCAAATGGGCATGAGTGTGGGCGGTGCTGTCATTAACATGCACGAAGGCTTTGTGAGTCTGCCTTACTACCCTCCTGCGACACTGACCTACGGTATCTTAGTCAACGCCCAGGGTCAGCGATTTATTAACGAAGATGCGTACCACGGTCGAGTCGGTGCCGCTTGTTTGCGTCAAGTCGGCGGTCCTGTTTACTTTGTGATGAATGTCGAGGATTACGAGGGGTACGAGACACAGTCTTATTTGGGCTCTCCCATTGGTGGAACAGGCGAAACCGTTGATGAACTTGCAGCAGAGCTTAGTCTGCCCGATGGTCAGCTGCAAAACTGCATCGAGACCTTCAACCGTTTTGCCAAAGAAGGACAGGACCCACTGTTCCATAAAGATGCTGCGTGGTTAAAGCCGCTTGAGCCACCATTGGTCGCGCTGGATTGCACCCCAGGCAACGGCACCTTCTACCCCTACTTTACGCTAGGTGGTCTTGATACTACGGTGGATGGCCAGGTGCTTACCGCTGGCGGTGAAGTGATCCCCGGTTTGTACGCAGCGGGTCGCACGGCCTGCGGTGTGCCTCGGCGTGGTGATGGCTACGCTTCGGGTAGTTCGGTGGGCGATGCTTCGTTCAGTGGTCGCGTTGCTGGTCTTCATATTGCCAAGTCTTAAGGATTATTCAATGTCAGATGCAGAAATTTTGAGAAGGCTGGACCGCTTAGAGTCTCTAGACGAGATTCGTCAACTGGCGGCTAAATACTCGCTGTCGCTGGATATGCGCGACCTAGACGCTATGGTGAACCTATTCCCTGAAAATGTGCGCGTGGGTAAAGACAAAGTGGGCCGCGCTTACTTTAAGCAGTGGATGGATCAAACACTGCGCGAGCAGTTTACGGGTACTTCTCACCATATCGGCAACCACATTATCGAATTTGAAGACCCCGATCATGCGGTGGGCGTGGTGTATTCTAAAAACGAGCACGAAACACCTACCGAGAACGGCGACATCGAGTGGGTCATTATGCAAATGATTTACTGGGATCACTACGAGCGAATCGACGGACGCTGGTACTTCGCGCGTCGCTTGCCCTGCTACTGGTATGCCGTCGACCTGAATAAACCCCCAGTGGGCGACAACAAAATGCGCTGGCCCGATCGCGACGCGTACGAAGGTGCGTACCACGATTTGTTCCCAACTTGGAAAGCTTTCTGGGATAAAGAACCCTCGGATGAGCTACCCTCTGTTGCAGCGCCAGCTCCCTACGAGCAATTTTTAAAGACGATGCGGGGCCAACAAGGCAACCCTAAAATCCGCACGCGTTAAGGAATCCTATGACTTTAGACGCTTTATTCTCGCCCATCACTTTGGGTGCTATCGAACTTCCTAATCGGATTATTATGGCGCCAATGACGCGCAGTCGCGCGACCGACGACGATTTGGTGACAGGGCTTCATGTCGATTACTATCGTCAGCGTGCGAGTGCCGGCCTTATTATTAGCGAGGGTGTGCATCCATCGCTAGATGGAAAAGGTTACAACCGCACGCCCGGCCTGTTTTTGCCCGAGCATGCTGAGGCGTGGTCCAAGGTAACCGCCGCGGTGAAAGCCGAGGGTGGGCAAATGGTGGCGCAGCTCATGCACTGCGGCCGCGTGGGTCACCCTGATAACAAAGCGCTAGGTGCTCGCTTTTTGGCGCCTTCGGCCATAGCCTGTAAGGATCAGATATTTACCCCGAATGGTATGCAGCCCATGCCAGAACCTGAAGCTATGACGCTTGAAGAAATCAAAGAGGTGCAGGCGCAGTATGTGAATTCGGCAATCCTGGCGATTCAGGCCGGTTTTGCGGGCGTCGAGCTGCACTGTACCTCGGGGTATTTGCCAGCTCAGTTTTTATCAACCGGCACGAATCAGCGTGAAGATAACTATGGCGGCAGTCTCGCCAATAGGCTGCGTTTTGTTTTAGAAACTGTTGCGGCAATTTCTTTAGCCGTCGGTCACGACCGTGTCGGCGTGCGTATTTGCCCAGCGAACCCGTTCAATGATTTGCAGGACGATGATCCAAAAGAAACCTTTGCGGCCCTGATGCAAGGTCTTAATTACTACAACTTGGCTTACCTGCACGTGATTCGCATGAATTCGACAGGTTTAGATTCGTTAGCTTTAGCTCGCGAGAACTTCAAAGGTCATGTCATCGCTAACGATAGCTACAGTGCAGAAGAAGCAAACCAAGCTATTGCCGATGGGCTGGTCGACGCGGTTAGCTTTGGTCGTCCGTTTATTGCGAATCCGGATTTGCCTGCGCGCTTCCAAGCAGGCGCTGAGCTTGCACGAATCGACATGAAAACACTTTATGGCGGAGAGGCCGAAGGATTTACCGATTACCCACCAATGAGCGCGTAATGGGTTACACCAAATTCACGTAAGGAGATTAACCATGGCAATGCCAGAAAACATTGGGATCATCGACTTGATGATGGCGATTCCGAACAACGATACGTCGGATTACTACGACTTCATCAAGCCTTTGTTGATGGACGAACAAAGTCGTGAGATGTTCAAAATGCCGGCGCAATATATGTTTAAAGACATCCCCAGAACCGGCGTTCAGGATGACTACATCGCCTATACGATTCAAAAAATGGATGAGTTCGGCATTGAAAAAGCGATGATCGGTGTCGATGAAGATCAGTACACGCTGCAGAACAAAGCAGTTCTCGAGCATCCCGATCGTTTTATTGCCAGCTACGAATGCAACCCTAACAAGGGTATGGAAGAAGTTCGTAAAATTCGTCGGTTAAAAGAAAAATACGATCTTAAAGCGGTCACAGCGTTCCCGTCAGGTTTATGCCCACAAGTTTCGCTGTCGGACAAAAAGTGGTACCCCATTTTTGTCGCGTGCGTGGACTTAGACATTCCTTTTTGTACCTGTGTTGGTGTGCCAGGGCCACGTATCCCAATGGAGCCTCAGAAGGTCGAGCATCTCGACGAAATTTGCTGGTTCTTCCCTGAGCTGAAAGTCGTGATGCGCCACGGTGGCGAGCCCTGGACGGATCTGGCTTGGAAGCTGATGCTTAAGTACCCTAACCTGTACTACATGACCAGCGCGTTTGCGCCCAAGCACTACCCCAAAGACATCATCCATTACGCCAATACCCGCGGTGCCGATAAAGTGATGTATGCCGGCTATTTCCCCATGGGTTTGTCGCTTGAGCGTATCTTCAGCGATATGCCAAACGTACCGTTCCGCGACGAGGTGTGGCCGAAGTTTTTGCGCGAGAATGCGCGCACGGTGTTTAAGCTCGATTAACGAGTTGAGAGGCTTGAGCGTTTAAGGATCCGCCTTCACGTCTCAGCCAATTTCTTGCGGATCGCTTCAAGGCCATCCATGGCACGCTACGCACGCGACGTCCTGTCGCGTGACGTTCCGCGCGAAACAAGCTGCAGCCGCTCGGCTAGCGCTCGCGCATTTTCAGAGTCCAGTGGCAACTCGGTGTCAGTATCAGGGATAAAAAATACTGATCGTATCGACGATACACGCAGGGCGTTCAGCGCCTTCTACAGTAATGGTGATGCGCACAACGACTTTTACGCCCCCTTTCGCTTCTTCGGCAGAGGTGATTTCGCCGGTAGCGCGGATGGTGCTGTTAACTGGTACTGTCGATGGAAAGCGAATGCTTTCGGCGCCATAGTTCACGCCCATCGATACATTGTTGACTTGCAGTAATTGCGGTAGGAACCAGTTGGCAAGCGAGAGGGTTAGGTAGCCGTGGGCAATGGTGCTGCCGAAGGGGCCGTCTTTAGCTTTTTCAGGGTCAACGTGAATCCACTGATGGTCGCCGGTCGCGTCCGCGAATTGGTTGATGCGTTCTTGTTCAATCAAGAGTGGTTCGCTGGGGCCGAGTGTGGTGCCGACTAGGTTCAAAAGTTCAGCGGGCGATTCAACAATGTAAGTGCTCATGTAGTCCTCCTTTGTAAAATCGAACTCTAGCACGAAGCGAAATCGGCAATCTGACGACTGCTTAGTCCATCTGACTTAAGCTAAGGATATAAATTTACCGTTAGAATGTTCGAATCATTGATGGAGGGGTAAGCATGAGATTACAAAATAAAACAGCTTTGATTACAGGTGGTTCGCGAGGCGTGGGGCGCGCGGCGGCCGAGCGTTTCATTGCTGAGGGTGCTAAGGTGTACATTACCGATGTGGTCGCTGATCGCGGCGAAACCACGGCGGCGGAGATTGGCGCAACCTTTATTCAGCAAAACGTTGCCGAAGAGGCCGATTGGCAGCGCGTGGTTGCAACTCTTGAAGCTGACGGCGTTGATTTGAATATTTTGGTGAACAACGCGGCGATTTTGCAGTTTGGTAACATCGATATGGAGTCGCTTGAAGGTTGGCGCCGTTTAATGGCGGTGAATAGTGATGGTGTGTTCTTGGCGATTAAATACATGTTGCCACTTCTCGAGAAAGCCGGTGGTGGCTCGATTATCAATATGAGCTCTTCATCTGCCTTGATGGGTGTGCCCGACTTCTGTGCGTATACGGCCTCAAAATCAGCGGTGCGCGGATTGACCATGAGCACCGCGGTGTTGTGTAAGCAACGTGCGAATAAAGTGCGCTGTAACTCGATTCACCCCGACGGCATTAATACCGATATGGTTCGAGAAATAGCGGGGCAGGCCAACAGTCATGATCCGGATCAGTACAAAAATTCAGCCCCCTTCTTGTGCCAGCCTGAAGATGTAGCCAACGTGATTTTCTTCTTGGCCTCAGACGATTCGCGACACGTAAACGGTATTGCGCTGAGTGTAGACAATACCTCCACTATTCACCCTCCCTATTTGTGAGTTATATGAGCCAGTTTGCCAATAAAACAGTCATTGTGACGGGCGGTGCCGGGTATATCGGGCGCGCCATTTGCCAGGCCTTTTTAACTGAAGGGGCGAACGTGGTGGCTTGTGGTCGTCGTGTGCCAGAGATAGCAATTGCCGTTGATGGCAAAGAAGCTCTGTTTGTCGCTGCTGACATTCGTGACCCCCAGCAGTCGCAAGCTGTGATTGATGCCGCTGTCGCCGCATTTGGTGGTGTGGATGTCTTGATCAACAATGCCGGCGGTAGCCCCGAAGTCGAGTTTGCTACCGCTAGTCCGCGTTTAACGGATAAGTTACTGGCTCTTAACTTGACTGCGCCTTTGACCTTTTCACAGCAAGTGCACGCTGTGATGTCACAGCGCGAGGGCTGCAGTATCGTTAATATCGCCAGTGTGAGTGGGGTGCGTCCCTCACCTTACACGACAGTATACGGCGCCGCAAAAGCGGGTTTGCTGAGTGCGACGCGATCACTGGCGATGGAGTGGGGGCCCAAGATTCGGGTTAACGCCATCGTGGTGGGTTTGGTGCGTACCGAGGCAGCGGTAGACCATTACGGTGGTCAGGCGGGCTTTGATCGCGTGGCGAATATGTTGCCTTTAAAACGAATGGCAGAACCTGAAGATGTGGCAAAAGCTGTCTTGTTTTTAGCCTCTGAGCAGGCGTCTTATATTTCGGGTGCCGCTTTGGAAGTTGACGGGGGTGGTGAAGTCCCCGTCTTCTTGCACCTAGCTAAAGAGCAGACTGAATCCAAATAGGTGACGTCCACGCTCGCTCTTGAATAACGGGGCTGTAAAAGGCCTCGTTTTCTGCGCTACGGCAGCAGTTTTTGTACACTTCGCCGCTGGCGCCTTGTTCCTCTCGAGCTTTTTCTGATGCAGCCAGCGATTGCTCTTCACATTGGTCTGAGAAAGGGTTTACGCCAGCGTCTAGGCACTGCAGCGTGCTCCAGCGACACGAGGGGTTTTCTACAACTCGCGCATAGTAAAACGCGTTCTCATCGGCCTTGAACTTGGGGTCTTCCCAAACGGTGCAGAGCTCGCTGTAGCCCGAGCCCACGGCGGCGCAGGAGTTAGGGTCGACGGTCGCGCCATTGTTGGGGTTACCTGCGACTTCAAAGACCTGTTCGTGCATATTGCCCTCAGCGTCAGCCCAGCCTTTGATGATTTGAATTCTCTGTAAATCATAGCCGGGGTGTGTTGCCGTGCCAGCGTCTTTCTGCGCGTACACCAAAAAGCGTGCAGGGCCGTTGAGCTCAGCGGATTCAATAACGCCGCCCATCGGTACACCTTTATCATAGCCGAGTTCGGCACGGTTAACGGCGGTGCAGGCGTCCGCTGGGTAGTCACCTCCGAAGAATCGTACAATAGGGCGGGTCCCTGAAGTGGCGTAGGTTTCACGGCGTCGCATTGCTTCAAAGATCGCATCGCGTGAGTTTTCCTCGGCCCAGACGACCGCGTGGCCGCCCGGGTTAGAGACAAAGTGATCTTGCACGTTGCGGTATTCGGAATCGCGGCGTCCCAGGTGGCCGACGTATCCCTTTTCCTGCGCGCCACCAGCGGTTGCACTGTGGGTATCGGTGCTACCAATAAAGCCAAACTGGAAGGGGTTTTCGCCGAGCTTTGAGCGCAGAGCGACACCGTCTTTCAGGACGTTTCGGATCATATTGCGGCGGGCAAAATCGTCTATGCTGACTTCTTCTCCACGATCTGAGCGCATTTCGCCTTCGACACTACCCAGCATATGTAAATTGTCAGCGGGGATTTGCTCGAAGTCGCACAGTTCATCGGTAGTATCTACGCCGCGACCGCTCAAGCGATCGAAACGACACTCCGAGGCACCTTTATGCTGAACCAATTCTACCAAGGGTTCCATAGAGCGGCGTAAACGCAGTTCGTCCGGCGTCTTGGGGTCTTTGAACATCATCCCGCCCGACAAATTAGAATTGTGCGGTATTGCGAGAACGTCACAACCTTCGTCGCCTTTGATGCATTGCTCTTCGAGCTGAGTCCATAGCTCTACTACCGATTGTCCTGTCTCATAAATGCTAATAGGCGCTTTGGTCGTGTGTTCGTTGCGGAAAATGACGTTACGGTGCAGATTATTCTGGTTTGACGCATCGGTGTACTCGTAGCCCACAAAGGTCGTAAACGAGCAATCGCTGGAGCGGTCGTAATGCCGCTCTGCGGCGTCTTGAACCTCGTTCCACACACTGATTTGCCGCCCGTCACAGTCTTCAAATAAGCAAACGCTAGAAGGCGAAGGCTCGCCCGCTGTCTGACCACCCAGACTGGTCCACCAGCTCGCTGCGATGAGCTGTACCCACAAATTTTGTGCGCGCGACATCATGCACATTGGCCACAATTTGCCCAGCAGTGAATCGGGGCTTTGGCAGGCATCGACTTGACCTAAAAATTCGCCGTGGTCGGTGAGTGCGGCAAAGTCCAGTGGCCGGTCAATTTGCGCGGTGACGGTTTGTTCGCCATCTGCTCCGGGCACGGTAAGCGGGAGGCCTTTGGCGTAGTTATAGACCTCGTCTGGTCCGTTACGCTGGCTCGATAGGTAAGAGTCAAAGGACAAGCGGCTGTGGATGTGAAGATCACCAAATAATGGGCGTTTGTTGATGCTGTATTGACTGCAGGCTTCGCGGTCCTCGGTGTAATCGCGTTTATCCGAGGCGAATGCTGAGGCGCAAAATGCCGATAGAGTCAGGGTGATGGCAATGTTAGTGAGGCGTTTTAGTGGCGCGAGGGATGTTTTGTTCATTCTTATGATCCTCGTAAAAAGCCATTCACTTTCGCGAATGGCTTTTGGTGTTAGAGCATGCGATGTCGT
>NZ_CBFHWH010000022.1:17748-27123 GCF_965659035.1 Aequoribacter sp.
TGTTTAGTAGGCGTCTGGTCGAAGCATAGCGTCGTGTGCGCCGTCGCAGTAGATCAAAGAGCCACCAATAAAGCTCGCCGAGTCGCTTAACAAAAAGTCGATTAGGTTAGCGATGTCCTCAGGTTGGCCGGCGCGCTGCATTGGAATAGAGGCTAAGAATTGCTTGATGGCATCGGCATAAGCGGGGCTTTCGGCAACAGCCTTGGTCATTGGGGTTTCGATATAACCCGGTGCGATGGCATTGATGCCGACACCTGAGCGTGCCCATTCGGGCGCGATGTGTTTGACCCAACGAGCAACTGCTTGCTTGCTGCCAGCATAGCACTCCTGCCCTTCGCAGTTGGCTGCAAGGGCTCGCGCTTCGCTTTCAGAACCGTTCAGCATGGAGCTAACGAGTTCTTCGTTGGTGCACATGGGCGCGGAATTAGACGATATCGCCACTACGCGCGCGCCAGGATTTAGGTGGTCTTTAAGTCCATTCAGTAACTCCACGGTGCCGTAGTAGTTAATTGAGATAATCGCGGCCGTATCGGGGAAGTGCGAAGCGACACCCGCACAGGTAATCACGCCGTCAAATGGGCCCGCGGCCTGCAATGCGGCCACTGCGTCAGCGCGTGACTCAGGGTTGCCAAGGTCAGCAATAATATCCGCATCTTTGATGTCGACCACGGTCACTTTGTGCCCATTCGCTAAGAGCTTAGCTTTGGTTGCTGCGCCAATTCCGGTGGCGCCACCTGTCATTGCATAGTGTTTCATGGTGTATTCCTTATTGTTAGGGATTCATTGCCAAAGTGGTTTCGATGGCGCTACCGGGTAGTGCTGCCATACCGCCATCGATATCAATAATTTTGCCTGTGATAAAGGCGCTGGCGGGTGAAGCCAAATACAGCGCACCCAAAGCGATATCTTTTGGGTCGCCCATACGGTTCAGGGGAATCCAGCGCGTGGTCGCCTTGTGCATGGCTTCGTTTTGCTTAATAAAGTTGGTTGCTGGCGTATCCACTGCCCCAGGCGCTATGCCATTGACGCGAATGTTGGGTGCTAATTCGTAAGCCATTACGCGTGTTAATTGGTTCACACCCGCTTTCGCGGCGGCATAGGCCGCAAAGTTGCGATCAACCATCCACGCCAAGGCTGAGCTTACGTTCACTACCGTTGCGGATTCAGCGGCCTTCAGTAAAGGGAGGCACAGCTGAGTCAGCGCGTAAACCGAGGTTAAGTTGATACCGAGAGTATGTTCAAAGCGCGATTTGGTTACCTCGGTCATAGGACCGTAGCCTTTGCCTGGTGCGCCAGCATTGTTGATCAAGATATCGAGTTTGCCGTACTGCTCGGTCACCTGGTCGACCAAGGCCTGAAGCTGCTCTTCTTTTGTTACGTCGCAAGAGATCGCGGTCGCTTCGACGCCAAACTCGCGCGCTTTGGCAGCCACTTTTTCGAGGTCGTCTTGGCTGCGAGCTACGCAAATAACATTGGCGCCCATCTCGGCGAAGGCGAGCGTAATGCCCTCGCCAATTCCTTTACCGGCGCCGGTGATCAAGGCGATCTTACCTGTTAACTTAAAGGCATCTAATATCATAGTCTTACTCGTTTCCTTATCGTGGCGCTAAAGCCTCTGCCAAAAATAAAGCGGTTTCTTGAAGCGTTTTGTCCAGCTCCTTTAGGTCGCCAGACAGCCAGTTCAGCAATCCGTACAAATAACCGCCCACTAAAATTTGCACTTGTAACTCAATCGAGAATTTCGTGTCGATATCGCCCTCGCGCCGCCCCCGCTCAACTAAGGTCGCCATGGCGTCGTTCAATATCGACATTCTCGATGTTTCTACTGTAGGGCAACCTAAATCACTCATACCCTCAATTAACAGTAACTTTGTCATGTCGGGCCGACGCTGAATATGCTGTCCAGATTGGGTCATCAGTAGCTGCAAGCGTTGTTGAGTCGAGTGCCCAGTCGCTACAGAATGCAGGATATAACTGACGAATTCTTCGTCCATACGCGTCATGAGCTCGCGCAAAACTTCCTGTTTGCTGGAGAAGTAATTAAAAAAGGTTGGTTTCGAGACATTGGCCGCTTTGGCGATGGCCTCGATCGTCGTGTCTTGGACGCCTAAATCCACAAATAAATGGCTGGCAACCTCAAAAATACGACGTCGAGTGTCAAGCTTCTTGCGTTCACGCAAGGGCAGTTGGACTGCGTTTGCCATTGTTGTGTCGTCCCTTTGTACTATGATTCAAGTCTTGCAACTTAAACAGAAAGTTATACTATGGTTAAAAATTATACCAGAGTAAAATTTTTTGCGTCTTTTAGACTAATAGGAATGAAGTATGGGTCTACTCGAAAATAAAATTGGCTTGGTAACGGGCGCCGGTGGCGGTATTGGTCGCGCTATCGCTGAAGCTTTTGCCCGCGAAGGCGCTAAAGTGGTCGTGGCTGACTTTAACGCCGAGACTGCTGAAGAAACTGTTGAGCTAATTAAAGCGGCGGGCGGTGAGGCGGTAGTATCCATCGCTGATGTGAGCGACGAAGAAGCGGTAAAAGCGATGGTCAATACCGCCGTTACTGAATTTGGCGGTTTGGATATCGCTTGTAATAGCGCAGCCTTGAGTAGAGGTGCTGGCCCTATTCATCAGTTTGAGCGCAAAGTCTTCGACGATACCTTGACCATGTGTTTAACCAACACTTGGTTGTGCATGAAATACGAGCTCGAGGTGATGCTGGCCGCGGGCAAGGGCAGTATCGTGAATATTTCGTCAAACTCGTCGTTAAAAGGGCAGCCCTATAATACGGCCTACGCGGCGGCGAAGAGCGGCGTGAATATCCTCACCAAGAGTTCTGCGGCCGAGTATGGCGCTCAGGGTATTCGCATTAATGCCGTATCACCCGGCGTGATTCGCACCCCTGGGGTGGAAAAGTATTTTGAAGAACAGCCCAAAATTGCCGAGGGTCTGAAGCGTTCTGCGGTCATGGGCCGTATCGGTGAGCCCAATGAAATTGCCGAGGCGGTGGTGTTTTTGTGCTCAGATCGAGCCTCGTTTATCACCGGTCAGTTGTTATCTGTTGACGGCGGCGGTGCCGTTAAATAAGAAAGGAGAAAATCATGAGTGTCACTAACGCAAAACGTACAGTCGGTATTCCGCTCCCCATGCCTTATGGCTGGTACCATGTGGCTTTTTCAAAAGACATAGGCCCTGGCGAGTCAAAACCCGTCTTCTATTTTGACCAAGACCTGGTCATTTTTAGAACTGAGTCAGGTGAAGCAAAGGTTGTAGATGCATACTGCCCTCATATGGGCGCGCATCTGGGTTATGGCATCCGCGAGCAGATGGGTAAAGGCGCAAAAGTCATTGGCGACAGCATTGCTTGCCCTTTCCACGGTTGGCAGTTTAACGGTGAAGGTCAGTGTACGCACATCCCCTACGCCACCAATATGCCGCCAAAAGTGGCGCGTGGTGAGGCCGTATTAAAAGCGTGGCGTGTACGTGAAATGAACGGTTCGATCATTGTGTGGTATCACCCGCACGACATTGAGCCCTTATTTGAGCCGGAACTGGTGCCTGAGCTTGCAGAGAATCCAGATGATTGGGCTGAGCCGATCATCCATGAGTGGGAGATTGGGACTCACATGCAAGAGATGGGGGAGAACGCCGTTGATCCTGCACACTTTATGTATGTGCATGGAACGAACGATATTCCTGACGCCGAAGAATTAAGCTTTGATGGCCATACTCGTCGCGGCTTTCTGAAAACTCGTCAGCCGACACCGCGCGGTGAAATTGAGGGTTCGATCGAGAACGAAAACGTGGGTCCCGGTTTGAGTGTTGTCCGATTCAAAGGCCTGATCGAGACAATCTTGGTGGCGACGGTGAGCCCCGTTACTCCCGAGATCACACGTGCTCATTACGCTTTTTATCAGCGCCGTGAAGACGTTGACGGTCCGAAAGGAAAGATGGGCCGCGCGTTAATCGCCAACATTGAACAGCAGATGGAAGAAGACCGCGTTATTTGGGATCGTAAAAAGTATTACGAGCGTCCATTGTTGTGCGACGGCGACGGTCCGTTTGCGAAGTTCCGCCGTTGGTACGGTCAATTTTTAGTTGAGTAATGCTGAGATATTGCCTCGCTCTTTTTGAGCGGCCGTAAACGTCAAAAAGCCACAACCTTCGCAGGCTGTGGCTTTTTTATTGGTGCTTAGTCAAGAGGTGTCAGGTCTTGCGTTTCTAAGCACCAGCAGCTGTTAGCCCATGTAAGCCTGACCGCCGTCTACGGCGATACTCTGGCCGCTGACATAACGACTTTGGTCAGAGCAAAACATGGCCACGAATTCACCGATATCCTCTTCACACTCACCAATACGACCCATTGGGATGGTTTTTACAAACGCGGCCGCTTCTTCGGGACGATTCTCTGTCCACCAAGCCAGCGCGGGTGACTTGGCGTGCGGTAAGATGCAATTAGCACGAATGTTATGCTTGCCCCATTCGCTGGCGGCTGTGCGGGTTAATGCGCGTATGGCTTCTTTCTCCGCTGCATATAAACCGTAATTGGTCATGTCCCAGCGTTTTGCCGCAGAGCTGGCCATGTTGATGATAGAACCGCCGTTGGCTTTTAAGTGAGGGTAGGCCGCCTGCATCATTAACAAAGTCGCCGTTGGACCTGTGACCATCGCGCGATTGATTTCTTCAAGCTCCAGAGCAATTAAAGGCTTGATGGTCGCACTTACAGCGTTGTTGACTAAAATATCCAAGCGCCCAAACGTATTCACAGTTTGCTCCACAATACCGGGCAGCTGATCAAGATTGCTAATGTCACACTCGATCGCAAGAGCTTCTTCACCGAAGCGTTCTTTAATTTGCGCAACGGTATTTTCGCATTTGGATAGAGTCCGCCCGACGGCAACGACTTTGACGCCGCGCTTTGCGAGCGAAAATGCGATGCCTTGGCCAATACCTTGTCCCGCGCCGGTAATGATGGCGACTTTTCCTGCTAGTCCGTCTGTCATAATGTGCTCCTATTGTATTTTGTATTCACTCAGGTGAATGACGTTAATCGTGTCTTGTTGAATAAATCGAGCGCAGCTTTCCATCATGCAGTCGATGTTGTGTTTGAGCTTAGCTGGGTCGCCTACCGCATCGAAAAATGCCTCGGGCGACGTGGCCGCTTGTATCGGAAAGTGCTCTTCAACCAGCGCGTCAAAGCCACTGTCTTGACCCTCAAGCACCAGGTTTTGGAAGTAGCCAAAAGTACTTTGCGTGTCGATCGCGATTTGTGTGTGGCTGTCTCGCCAAATCGCAATGAAGGCTTCGCGGCTAATGTCGCGCTTTTGTTGAAAAGTGCACAGTTGCACGGTGCCAGGCGTGCGTTGCCCTATTTGCCAGTCGGGTTTTAGCACCAGCTGCGTGTCGAACACCGTGGCCCGAGCTTGTTCAAACAGAGACTCAAGTTCAACTTTGAGAGTGTGCGCCTCGCTTTCTTCTAGATCATCTAGGCAGACACACGCCTTCGGTAGGGGCGCTTGAGCACATTGCTGGTACCCAGACGCAACCGCAGAGTCTTCGTCGTCAATAAGTAGACGCACTTGGGTTGTCTCAGAGAGCCTTGGCAAGATCGGTTGAATGGTGTTCAGCAGCGAATCCTGGGAGCACTCGGTATCAAAAATTAAGCATCGTACGCTAATCATTTACAAACCCAGTGCTAACGCATAGCGTTGGCGGTGATAAGCTGCATCCCCAAACAATTGGTTGCAGACACGTGAGCGCTTCAGATACAGCCCGACATCCAGCTCATCGGTTACACCCATGCCGCCGTGCATTTGCACGGCTTCGTTACTGATGTGCTGGTAGTAATCGTTAGCCAATGCTTTAACTTGGCTCGCGGCCTTGTGGATGTCTTTGCCTCGATCCAGTCGAGCGAAAGCACTGAAGACGGCGCTTTTTACCAGTTCCAATTGGCAATACATTTCGGCGCAGCGATGCTGAAGCGCCTGGAATGTCGCGAGTTTAACGTCGAACTGTTCGCGATCATTGAGGTGTTGAACGGTTCGCTCAATCAAACTTTCTGCCCCGCCAACCATTTCAGCAGCCGTCGCAACGGTTGCGATATCTAGCGCTTGCTCGATCTCTGCGGTTCGATTAGCACCTTCACCCAAGATATTATTCGGTAGAACGTTCGTTTGCGTAAACGTGAGGTCGCTGTATTTGCGTCCATCCATCAGCGAATAACGCTGCGCGTCAAATTCGGCCTTGCTCGATTCTAAAACTGCGGCTGCGAGTTTGCCCTCAGCAGTTTTTGCGATGACGATCAGAAGGTCGGCCTCGGGTAGGTCCATCACCATCGACTTGCCGCCGTTGAGCTGCCCATCAATGAGTTGTGTTTCTACTGCGGGCAGAGAGTAATGACGACCCTCTTGCACGGCAACGGTAGCAGTAATTTCACCAGAGGTCAGTTGCGGTAACCAGCGTGATTTTTGATCGTCGGTGCCCGCAAGCTGAATCAACGAGGTGGCGGCGGCCACGCTCGATACCAGTGGGCTTGCCATAATAGTTTTGCCCGTTTCCAACAGTACTGCCAGTAGGCCCATGTAGCCAAAACCCAGGCCGCCGTCGTCTTCAGACAAAGCGACAGCGGGCAATCCCAATTCGACCAACTGATTCCAAAGATTTAGGTTGTACGACGGGCCACTAGAATTAGCTCTTACTGCGCGTAAGTCCGCAACCGGCGCGTGCTCTTGTACAAATGCACGGACGGTATCCTGCAACATGCTTTGTTCTTCATTAAAAATCATCTGAATAGCTTCCTGTTAAGACGCCATGCCTAACGCACGTTTAGCAATAATGTTAAGTTGAATTTCTGAGGTGCCACCAGCAATGGTGTGCGCTTTATCAAAAGCCCAATTGCGAGTGACTGTGTGCTCGGTGTGGGTGGATGCCGCAGATTCCCAACTCAAAGACTTGTTGCCCAGTATTTCCAGTAAGAGCTCATCTTTCCGCTGCAGCTGTTTCGTGCCGATGTGTTTAAGTAATAGCGGCAAACGAGGGTCGCTTTGTTTGGCCTTGTGCTGGTAGAACATACGTTCGTTTAACTGGGCAAATGCCTGCATTTCCATATCTAAAGCCGCGATCTTGGTGCGCACTTCGGGGTTGTTCAGCGCGCCTTTGGCATCTGCTCCGAGCGTTTTTTTGGCAAGATCGACTAAGCTGAATTCTTCCTTCTCGGTCATCGATTCCATCGACGACATCATGGCGCGCTCGTGTTTAAGCAGCTCTTTGGCGACGTCCCAGCCTTTGTTTAGTTCACCGACCAAGTTGGCTTTGGGTACTTTTACGTTGTCGAAAAAGGTTTGGCAGAATTCCGATTCGCCGCTGATGAGTTCGATGGGACTGACCGAGACGCCTTCGCTCTCCATGTCGATCAGCAAGAAGCTAATGCCTTGCTGCTTGGGAGCATCTGGGTTAGTTCGCACCAAACAGAAAATCCAGTCGGCTTTGTGGGCGTTGGTGGTCCAAATCTTGGTGCCGTTGACTAAGAAATGATCGCCACAATCTTCTGCCTTCGTCTTGAGACTAGCCAAATCAGAGCCTGCCGAGGGTTCTGAATAACCCTGCGCCCAGCGAATTTCACCGCGCACGATTTTAGGAATATGCTCGAGCTTTTGCTCTTCGGTACCAAAGGCTAATAATGCGGGACCAAACATCCAAATGCCGATTTCGTAGAGCGCGGGGCGGCAGCCCAGTCGCGCCATTTCTTGCTGCAGTATTTTGGCTTCGTCTGGGCTTAGACCTCCACCACCGTATTCTTTTGGCCAAGTCGGGGCTGTCCAACCGCGTTCCGCCATGGCTTCAAACCACTTTTGCGCATCGGCTGATGGGAACTCGCGCTTGCGCCCCCCCCAAATTTGCTCGTCTTTGACAATAGGTTGTCGCTGCGACTCGGGGCAGTTGTCCAAGAGCCAGGCGCGTGTTTCTTCGCGAAAGGTGTTTAGGTCGCTCATTAGAGCCCTCCTGTTATGTGGTAATCGCCAGTGTCTGAACCTTTGTCGGATACTAGCTGCAGTAGTTCGTCTTTTAGGCGTTTGATATGGATGGTTTCGTAAGGTGCCGAGGGTTCCATAATTCGGTCTAAGGCAAAGCCGGCCAAAAACCGATGCACAAACCGAAAGCATTCTTTTAATCGTTGGCTTGGTATGGCGTAATCGGCAAACATGGAAGCCATAATTTGGATGTGCTTTTCTTGCTCTTCGCTAATGGAAAAGGCGCTGAGCGATGGCCCGATAGCACTCATTCGCGAGGCTCGCATAATCTCCGAAAACGCAAAATATAGGTCACTGCGATAGTGCTCCCAAACGGCGTCAACGAATTGATCGATGCGCTGACTTAAAGGTCCTTTGGCCAGTTGTGCTGACTGAAGCTGGTCTAGATACACCTGCTGTGACCGCTCTATGATGGCCAAGAGAATGTCGTCTTTCGTGCCAAAGTGATGCTGAACCGCCCCCCAAGTAATACCTGCTCTGCGGGCGATTTGGCCAGAGGTGGCACCCGAAAATCCAGACTCGTTGATGAGTTCAACAACGGCTTGAAGGATGCGTTCTCGGGTCGCCAGCGCTTTGCGAGCTTGGTGGCCCAAGCTCGTTTCGTGCGCGGGTTTGCTGACTGTTAGGGCGGCGACACTCATGCAAAGTAGGTGCGTTTAATTTGCGCTTTGATTAGCTTTTCGGTCGCAGTCCTTGGCATGGGTTCGTCGGTGAACACGATCTGCACGGGTACTTTAAACGCCGCTAAATGCTCTTTGCAGTAGCGAATAACATCGGCTTCTGTGATGTGATCGTGACCCTCTTTGAAGCGAACCACTGCCGCAGGCTCTTCTCCAAAACGGTCGCTGTCAATGGCAACAACGGCTGCTTCCGCACAGCCCGGAAATTGGATCAGGCAGTTCTCGACTTCGACTGGATAGATGTTTTCGCCGCCGCGAATAATCATGTCTTTCACACGATCGCAGATGTACAGCAAGCCGTCTTCGTTGAAGTAGCCGACATCGCCGGTTTTGAACCAGCCTTGTTCAAAATCGCTACCGTCTTTAGCGCCGCTGTAATAACTGTGGATGCAAGCTGCTGACTTGATCCAGATTTCGCCAGGCTCACCCGCGGCAACTTCGGTGCCTTCTTCATCGCAAAATTTAAAATCGATAATGGGGCTCGGGAAGCCGCTAGCGCCGGGTCGAGCGGTAGCCATATAGCCCGTGAACGCTGCGCCACTGCCGCCCGTTTCGGTCAGGCCCCATCCGGCCCCCGGCATTGCCGAGGCTGTTTTACTGCTGTACAGCTCACTCAGTTTGCTGGGCGTAGCTCCGCCGCCAGCGCTAATGTTGGAAATATTTGAGGT
>NZ_CBFHWH010000022.1:27223-28804 GCF_965659035.1 Aequoribacter sp.
TGACTGAACATGGCGCCTTTTGGGCGTCCTGAAGTCCCCGATGTGAATAACAAGATTGCCGGGTCATTGGGTTCAACTTCTACAGCCTGAAAGTCCTCTACATTGGCTGATTCGACCAAGCGCCAAAATAACTCGCTGTTGTCTTCTTTGGCGTCAGGCTCAACCACTACGGCTTGTAACTTATTGCCGGCGCTGCGAATGAAGTGTAAGCGGTCGGCATCACAGACTACTAGTTTGGCGCCGCCATCTGTCAGGCCTTGTTGCAGCTCTTCCGAACGCCCCCAGCTGTTGAGTGGTATCGCTACTGCGCCTAGGTTAATAATGGCGATAAAGGCCATTAGCCATTCGGGTCGGTTGCGCATGGCAATGGCCACATGATCGCCTTTGCGAATACCGTAGTCTCTTTTCAGCGCTACCGCAAAACGATCCGAAGCATCAAAAAAATCCGCGAAGGTATAGTTCTCGCCCATGTATTGCAGATACAGTTTGTCGCCATGCTGGCGCCCGGGCGCAATCACACTGGCCAGTGATTTTTCAGCGTTTTTGTAGGCTTTGTAGCTAATGCCGTCCATCACATGCTCGATAACTTCAAAGGGCGCTCCAGGTCCTGTGAGCTGAGCTACTGCGTTGTGGTGTGGTGCACTAAATTCCGTCATGTCGTTAACCTTCTGGGTTTGGTGTGCTGTTATTGTGGGCGTTTAACACTGTGGCAAAGTATTCTGGATAAAACATTGCGGGGCAAATGTTTTGACGGTGCAAGTATCGTCCACTTGCATTACGTCCAAACCTATACAAGCAGTGTGGAAACACGCTCTAATTCAGACCTCGTAATGATGGTCTGCTAAAAGCGCCAGACAACTGCCTAGGTGAAAGTATGAAAACTGCGTTAACAGAGCGCTTGGGGTGTCAGTACCCCATTGTACAAACTGCGATGGGTTGGGTGGCAGATCCGGCTTTGGTTGCAGCTACCGCAAATGCGGGCGGTTTCGGTTTTTTAGCGGGCGCCGTGATGACGCTCGAGGAAATCGAGGCGGGTATCCTGGAAATCAAACGCTTAACCGACAAACCCTTTGGCGTTAACTTCCACATGTACGTGCCTCACGCAGAACAGATCATCGATTTGTGTATCGAACATAAAGTGCGCGCTGTCAGTTACAGCCGCTCGCCCTCCTCGGCAGCGGTAAAACGTCTGAAAGATGCGGGCGTACTTTGTATGCCCACCGTTGGCGCTTTGAAGCACGCGGTTAAAGCGGTGGAGTTCGGTGCGGATATTGTTGTTGTGCAAGGCGGCGAAGGTGGGGGTCATACTGGCTCAGTGGCAACGTCGATTTTGTTAAAGCAGGTATGCCAGGCGGTTGATGTACCGGTCGTTGCTGCGGGTGGTTTTAGTCGCGGTAGTGATCTAATTGCGGCTCTAGCGCAGGGCGCTTGTGGGATTGCCATGGGGACTCGGTTTTTACTGACCCAAGAATCGCCCGTACCGGAGGTGACCAAGGCAGAATACTTAAAAGCGCCACCCGAGCAAATTATCACCAGTACCAAGCTCGACGGCCTGCCTCAGCGTATGATCTTAAACCCTCT
>NZ_CBFHWH010000022.1:28814-30807 GCF_965659035.1 Aequoribacter sp.
TTAAAAGCGCCACCCGAGCAAATTATCACCAGTACCAAGCTCGACGGCCTGCCTCAGCGTATGATCTTAAACCCTCTGCTGGCGCGATTAGAAAAGGCGTCGGGATTGCAGATGCTACTGCTTGCCATCAAAAATGGCTTGGCGTTTACCAAACTGACTGGGGTATCGCTGTTTGGTATGTTACGTTCGGCGATGGCCATGCAAAAAAACACGGATTTAACCTTGGGGCAGACCATGATGGCAGCTAACGCGCCCATGATGATTCAAGAAGCCATGGTCAAAGGGCATCCGCAAGACGGCATACTGCCCAGCGGCCAAGTCGCCGGCCTTATTGATGAACTGCCAACAGTACAGGCTTTAATAGAACGCTTAATGACTGAGGCAGATCAAACTTTAACGCGTTTAAATGCCTTAAACTCCTCAGAATAAAAGGAATACGTATGGCTTTTGGAGTAACAATAGAGAACGGCATTGCGGAGCTGGTGTTCGATAAACCACCCGTGAACGCGTTTAACTCGACTCAGTGGGCGAGTATTGCCGCCGAGATAAAGGCGTTGGGTACTAACGACGAGGTCTCAGTGATTGTTATTCGCTCGGAAGGCCGAGGCTTTTGCGCAGGTGTGGATATCAAAGAGCTGGACGCCGACTCGCGTAAAATCGTACCGGTCAACAAAGGCAACTACGACACCTTTGAGTCTATTCATTTAAACCCTAAACCCGTTATTGTCGCGCTTCATGGCTTTGTCTTAGGTGGCGGCATCGGTATTGCTGGCGCAGCCGACATTATTGTTGCGTCTGAGTGCGCGCGTTTTGGGGTGCCTGAGGTGGATCGAGGGGCGATGGGCGGTGGTGCTCACCTGCAGCGTATGTTCCCAGTCCAGAAGGTTCGCTACATGTACTTCACCGGACAGTTTATTGACGCGCAAGAGGCTTATCGACTCGGCGCTGTCGAACGGGTAGTGGCTCACTCAGAACTGCGCGCCACAGCAATGGAAATAGCCGGTCAAATTGCTGCGAAAAGCTCAATCATGATCCAACTCGCCAAAGAAGCTCTGACCGGTATTGAGGATGGCAGTTTAGAAGCTAAGTATCGTTGGGAACAAGGTTTTACCCTTGAAGCCTATACGCATGACGATTCAAATGAGGCTCGTGCAGCCTTCGTTGAAAAGCGCGACGCGAAGTTCGAGGAATAAGGAGACATCAAATGGCAAAAGCAGCGGATTACGGACTCGGCCCCAAAACTTTCCCGACAGGTTGGTTTATAGTCGCCGAGAGTTCAGAACTCGACAAAGGGCCTATGGCGATTCGATTCTTCGGACGAGACTTGGCCTTGTATCGTGGGGAATCAGGTAACCCAGTGGTTCTGGATGCATACTGCAAGCATATGGGTACCCATTTAACCGCCAGTGACTCGGCAATGATTGTTAAGAACGGTCTGCAAATTGAAGGTGATTCGATCCGGTGCCCTTACCACGGCTGGCGTTATAACTCTGCCGGTGATGTGGATGATATTCCCTACCACGACGGTCCTTGCCCTAAGTCGGCGTCTATTCGCTCTTACCCTGTTGTCGACAACATGGGCTGTATCATGGTGTGGTTTGATGAAGACGGGGCTGAGCCCTCTTATGACGCGCCTTTCTTGAAAGAGTGGGATAACCCACAGTGGATTCACTGGCAGCTAGATCACTTGGGTGAGCTCGATATCCACCCACAAGAAGTCTTAGACAATATGTCGGATATGCGTCATCTGGGGCCAACTCACGGAGCGCCATGTCAGTATTTTGAGAATGAAGCAAAAGGGCACATTTATATTCAGCGCCAGGGTGGGCCTATGCAGCTCTACGGCGGCGTGATGCTATATACCACGACTTGGTACACGGGGCCTGGCATCTTGCTGTCGAAACAAGTGTGGGGTGACACCGTTCAATACGAGCTAATTGCGAATACCCCGGTCGACGATGGCCGCATTAAGGCCTGGCATGCATGCTTAGTA
>NZ_CBFHWH010000023.1:0-28186 GCF_965659035.1 Aequoribacter sp.
CCTAGGCGAGTGCGTTTTGATAGCGAAGACTCACCGGTGAAACGTTCCGCAAGACGAAAACCTTGCCGCGCAACGACCTCCGGTCGATCTGACCATACAGCGTCAATGACATTCTGTTGCGTATCAAGTAGCTCACGGCCATCCAGTAAACTTTGCCAGCGCTCAAATTGCGTCTGACATACGGTCTTAGCGTCGACACCAATTTTGCCCTCGACGTCTGTATTCGCTTCAACCCACGCCATCGCTTGGGCATCACTTAAATCACCAATTTCAAAATCGGTCGTATCGACCTGACGTTTGACCTGAACAGTGTAGCGCCCATCGACAAATACCGACGCACTGGTCAGCGTCACAATCACTAAACCCGCCGATCCCGTGAATTTGCTGACAAATCGCATACGCTCGTTTGATTCGGGGATATATTCCCCTAAAAACTCATCGGCACGCGGAACGATTAACGCATCTAAACCTTGCTGCTGCATTTGGTTACGCAACTCTGAAAGCACTGCCACATAGCCTCCTTAACAGTGAAGATCAGTTCAATACTGACCTGATAATTTGATGCGCAATCCCTTACCTTCCGGCTGCGCAATTAACGATAGATTTTGACGTAAACGCTGTTCGGCTGGACCACTGGGCTCAATCAACAAATCAACCGTGTAGTTTTGATCTTTGGCTCGCAATTCGCCTGCTGCCTGAACAGCACCTTTGAGGGTGGTAACGGAACCTATAATATCTGGTCCCTCAGAAGTCAGCGCCAACTCGTAAGAACCCAAACGAACGCGATCGGTCTGTGTTAGCCATACCGCATCTATCCAGCGTAAAGATCCCGTCAAGGCCAACACGCCTCGGCTTTGCGACCACTGCAAATCTGGAAAGCTGAATTCAAAGGCACCGTCTACTGCCAAGGGTGCAAACAAGCGCACAATTGCGGCAGGAATACGGCCCCGGACATGCTCTAATTGAATCGATTCCAAGGAATCCAAGGTCACTTTGGCCTGCATCCATTGACTGCCGAGCTCGGTTGAAAATGCCACGGTTGGCGACAACGACAGCAAACTCATTGGCGACAACTGCCATTCGACCTGCCCCCAACTGATAATCTCGCCGTTAGCACGCGCCGACAAACTTTGGGCTTTGCCCCTCCAAATCGAACCATGAACGCCTTCTAGATAGACATGTTGTTGAGCGAGCGGTTTCACCAGAAAGCTTGCGGGGGCATTCACGAGCACGCTACCCACAAACACCACCAGAACTAGACTCAAGGCATAGCGCAGTTTCAATTTAGCCACCCTGTGCCAGACGAATCGTCGCGGCAACCATACCCACATCGGACTGCGATAAGTTCACTTCGCGAACGATAACACCCTGCTCGATTTCTAGAGCGTGTAAAAATTGGGCAACGTCATTGAACACAACGCCTTCAAACCTTACCTGTAACTCCCCATTACTGCTGGGCTGCAAACGAGCAATGGGCAAACCTTCAGCCTGACTCGCCTGGTTAATCAAGTTCATCAAGGTGGTTTTAGGGCCTGCGGCGCTGCCTTCACCTCGTAGGCCACTGATCTCGGCAACCATCGCGTTGACTCGCTGCTTAACCTCCAGTGCTCGCGCGTTTTGCTGAAGTGCCTCGTCTCTTGCGTCTGCCAGAGGAGCCAATACGCCCATGAGCAGGCTGTAACACAGCACAAAGACGCCAAGCACAGCCAAACTCAGCTGTTCACTTTGTGTTCGAGCTAAAAACCATACTTTCATTGTTGCCCTCCCACGCGCAGTCGAGCACGCACCTGATCACCCTGCGCATTAGAATTTTCTAACTCTACCTTGAGACCGGCACTCGCGAGTTTCGAGCGCAAAGTTTCCAGAGCGTCGAAATCCGACGCCATTAAGGTTAAGCCCAGCTGGCCGTTGCGATCGGTGTAGTTTAAATTGATGAGTTGTGTACCCGGTACCGCATTAAGCACAACGCCGGCTTGTTCGAGCAGACTCATAAATCCCGCGCTTTGCGCATCGCCCCGCAACGATCGCAACTGTCGTTCTAGCTGCTTTTCGGCATCCACGATCGCACCCTGGGGATAAACTTCACGGTAGCGTGTTTCGATATCGCGCCTTATGTCTAAGTTCACACTTTGCGCCTGCTGAAACTGCGAGTAAGACAGTGCTCCCTGAATAAGTGCGGCACCCAAAAGAGTAGCGGCAACCCAACGCCACTGCTGCCACCAACTCGCCCATGGTAAAATTGGGGCGTAACTGCCCTGACGTAAATTCAGCAAAGCCGGAACTTCACTGCTCATCATGACGGCATCCAACCACCCGCCCTTACGCACCAGCATTAAGTCTTTCAGCGTGGTGTCTAAGTCCGGAAGCTCAGATTCCGATGGGCTATACACCACAATAGAGTCCGGCGCGCCAGACTCTAAACTGGCGCTTAAAAATACGTTTAACAAGTCAGGCTGACACACGAACGCACGTTCGTTAGAGACCCTGACAAGACAGCGGCTGGCCTCGACGACGACGACCCATTGGCTTGAAGACACGGGTAACAGCAGAGTGTCGGGCACCCATTGTCCAACAGGACTAATCGCAGGCTCTTGCTGCCAGTCGTCCATTAACGCTTTGCGAACAACAGCGACTGCGACCTCACCCTCATTGAGCCATCGGTGGGCAAAATGTAACTCGTCAATGTCTTCTGCCAGCCGATCTTCTAAACTGTAAGGCAAAGACTGCGAGAGCAGCTTTCGTTCGGCCTTTTCGACCTGATGGGTCAGCAAGGTCGCTTGTTCACTGGGAAAAGCAAACACAACGGAACTGCGGTCGTTTTGCAGAAGGGCATGAAGTTGCGCCATGCCATCCGGCGTCGCAAGCGGCACAGGAGTCGCGTGTACTTGCAGACGTTGCAGTACTAGGACCCCCGATTCATCGTATTTGATTACGGCTTTCACACCCAACCTCGCTTGTTGGTTATCATAAACTCGATCCTTGCACCCGGGTCAGCACGCGAAACTGCCCGTTTTTGCGCGAGAGCACAGAGTATAGTTGCTGAGAGCGTTCCGCAACGGAGGCCTCGGCCATCAGTAAAAATGTATTCGTTTTTTCGGTCAACAAAGGCTGCAGCGCAGCTCGATCATTCTCGGTAAAAAACGGATCTTGCAGCAATTCATCCACCGAACCAAACCCAAGTTGATCGCGCTGCTCGACCAACATTTGCACGTCAGAAGCTAACTTTGGTTCGAGCTGCTCGCCACCCGGCAAAGCCTGCAGCACTCGCAAAGGTGCCGTATGAATATTTATCTTACCACCGTCATCGGGCCAAATCGTCACCAAAGGCGCCAACTGCTGATAGATTTCCCAGGTAACACCTTCGATGGCCATCAGCTCGCTGGGGCTTACCCACATCCGATTGGCCGCGCGATACGGTGGCTGCTTAGACTGATACACCAAATCCTCAGCCCCATTGGACCGGGGGTTGTTATCACCATCGAGCCAATCACCAATCGCATTGACAATGGCCACGGCTTGAAAGCGGTCAAGCAAAGGGCCGTCATCATTACCCAAAGTCAGTAGCAAGCGCACAAAAATGCGCTGATCCAAGGTGAGAGCGGAAGAATCCGTGGCCCCGGTGTTACCAACCAAGGTATTCAAGTTAAAACGCCCTTCTAAATCCTCCAATCGACCCACTAAATAGCCGCCTTCGTCTAGAGGATAGGGCGGGCTCTGCTCGGCCCAAACTTCCATGAGCGTGTCGCGCGGCAACTCGGTTTGTGCGTCCAGCTCGTTATCGAGCTGCAGTAAATTAAAGGCCAATTGCTCTGCACCCAACAAGTAAGCATAGGTCTGCTGACCCTGAAACCCGTTAGCCATTCGCTGATAAAACAGCTGACCTTCTTTTTCAATGCTGACCAACAACGCAGCGCACAGGGCAAAAATAAGTAGCGCGACCACCAGCGCGGCACCGCTTTGACGACTAGGATTGCGGCAATACATACACGCGCTCCATATCCCCTAGGCCATCTATTGTTAGGCGTATTTCTAGCGCCACCGGCAACTCCTGATTAGGTGTTCCCTCGACGCCCCAATCTCGTAGCCACCGTGAGGTATCAAGAGTGCCATCGCTCGGACGCGACGGCAGACTCGAGATCAACTCGGGCGACAAAAACACAACGTCGAACCGTGTCACCCCCTCTAACATCGCTACGGCGCCATCCCCGGGCACCGTTGGGTTATCCGGATCGAGTCGATAACTGCGGTCGAGCACGGTCGAACGCATACGATACAAGGTGTTGTCGTCTAAGTAATAATACACGCGTTCTAGATGGCTGCGCGGCGTCGACCCCATACTCATCCAACCTGAGCGGGTCAAACCCAACATCCCCCGGTAACTGTCACCACCGATCATAGCGGGCTCGGTAAAACCCAGCTCATCGCGAATTGACCGGTTAACGCTTTGATTCACATCGCGGCTGATCATGCGCAAGGCTTTGCTGAGCTCGCTTGTTCTGTTCATCGCCTGGCGAGTTTGGTCTAGGCTATCTAACACCGCCGACAAACCGCTGTAGGCAATGCTTGCGACCACCACAGTCAGAGCCATGGCAATCAGCACCTCGATTAGCGTAAAACCTTGCTGTTCGCGGGAGCACTTCATTACGAGCCCTCTTCACGCAGAAAAAACACGTGCGTTAACAAGGGCAAGTCGTCGTCCTCGGCAGCAAAGATTTTGAGTTCGTAACGAAAAAAGAAGTCTACTGGGGTTTTTTCTTTTGTTAACAACCAGGTCCACTGACGATTCGCTAGGGTAACTTCGCCGGTTTGTTTACCATCAAGTTTGAAACCACGTGTTTGTGTAAGCAGGTGAACTTCGGCCCACTTGTTTTCAATCACTTGCGAGGCCAGCCATTTGTCGCGCAAATACCCAGTGTTATCGACTTGCTGCATGTATACGAATAGCAGTGCCGGAAGAGCCACCGCCACCACGGCCAAAGCGACCATTACCTCAACCAAGGTAAAGCCAAGCTGTCGTTTTGAGGGCCTCATGGCTGCTCCAACATCGCTTTGGCACCACCGAAGATCGTCCACTCCACGCGCCAAAATCGCGACGTGTCATTGTCATCTGTAATAATTAGACGGCCCGCGCTCATTTCGCCACTGGGCAGCAAACGCAACACAGGTTGCCACTGTTCTGTCTCGACGGGCCGCGCCTTGATATCCACCAAGGTACCCTCTACTTCTAACTCGACCTCGAGTTCGGCATCAAAGCGCAGAGCTTGGCTTAGCACCTGATCATTCACACTGACCCAGCGGTTGTCTTCGATGTGTTTATAGGTAAGCAGGATGTCGCGGCTGTCCGATGTTACGCGTTCCGCAAATAAGCCATACACGGCGTTGGCGTACTCCGCTTCTTCTAGGGCGTAGTTCAAGGTTCGAGCAAATTGCTGGGCGGCGTCTTGTGCTAGACGATCACGTGTGGGCGAACTGACATTGAGCATAACCACCGAAGCGACCATCACGATCACGAACACTGCGACCAGTATTTCGATTAACGAAAATCCTCGGTGGCGCTCAACTTGCATTAGGCGGTCGGCTTGGTCCAATTACCAATGTCGGCGTTCTGTTCTTCACCGCCTGACAGACCATCTGCGCCAAGCGAGTAAATATCGACTTCGCCATTTTCACCGGGCTGCAAGTACAGGTAAGGTCGACCCCATGGATCCAGTGGCAACTCGGGCAGGTAACCACCCTTCTTAAAATTGCGGGGCTCAGGGGCGATCGAGCTGGGGGCGACTAGAGCTTCTAAGCCCTGCTCTGTGGAAGGATAGACGTAGTTATCGAGCCGGTAAATCTTAAGCGCTGTTTCAATCGCTTTAAAATCCGCGTAGACCTTCTGCACCCTTGCCTCGTCTGCCCGATTTAATACCGTTGGCGCCACGACACTGATTAACAGTCCCATAATGACCAGTACGACTAAGATCTCGATTAAAGAAAACCCTTGCTGTTTCATCCGCTACCTCACCATCGAATTCAAATCAAAAATTGGCAATAAAATCGCCAATACAATTGTTAACACCATGCCGCCCATGAATACGACCATCAGGGGTTCAAACAAGGCACTGACCGTACCCATCGTCATTTCAAGCTCGCGCTCTTGGTTAGTGGCCGAGCGCTCGAGCATTTGCTCTAACTCACCGCTCGCCTCGCCACTGGCGACCATGTGCACCATCATGGGCGGAAAGCGACCGCTGGCCGCCAGGGCACGATGCAGGCTGCCTCCTTCTTCGACCGCTTGGGCCACAGCACTGGCGTCCTGGCGAAGCACCAAATTGCTGAGTACTTGACCCGCAATTCGCAAGCCCTCTAACAGTGGCACACCACTGACCATTAGAATACTCAATGTGGACGCAAAGCGGGCGGTATCCATAGCAATCACGACTCGGGATACGAAGGGTATTTTTAACAGCGCCCGGTGCCAACGCCGTTTATTGTTGGGCTGCGCCACCCAATAACGCCACGCAAAAATAACGACCACAATAGTGACCAACAGCCACAAACCGCGATGCTGCAAAAAATCACTGACGGCAATAAGACCCACGGTTAGAGGCGGCAGATCGGTCTGAGTGTGCGCAAAGATGCCCACCAGCTCCGGCACAACGTAGACCATCAAAGCGACAACCACCGACACAGCCACCCCCAGCAAAATAAAGGGGTAAATCAGCGCCATCATCAATTTCTGCTGCGTGTATTGCCGCTGCTCAGTGTAATCAGCTAACTGCATCAGTACTTGCGCCAAAAATCCGGCGTGTTCACCAGCTGTGACCATCGCGCGATACATTTCGTCAAAGACCTTAGGATACTCGCCCAAGGCGTAAGCCAAAGTGTAACCTTCGGCGACTCGAGCGCGCACCTGTAATAACAGAGCCTTGAGTTTGGGCTTACGAGACTGTTCCGCCGCGGCGCGCAAACTCTCGTCAATAGGCATATTAGATTGAATTAAAGTCGCTAACTGGCGAGTCATCAGAGCCAAATCGCCGGTCGACACTTTCGTCGCGGTAAATAGAAATGCCAGCGATTTTCGATCGTTAAGCGCCACCTTGCCCGCATCGTCGATAGCCACAGGTCGCAGCGAGCGCTCGCGCAACAAGGCCCGCACGTGGCGATCAGAATCGCCCTCTAACAACCCCTTTACGAGCTTACCATCGGCGTCTAAGGCTTTATAGCGAAAAGCTGGCATGGGTTATCCCATGGTGCTGGTTACGCGCAGCACCTCTTCTAACGAGGTGCTACCGCTTAAAACTCGAGCCCGACCATCGTCTAAGATCGCGGGAGATTTTGCTCGAACGGCGTCGGTCATCGCTTGCTCGCTGGCACCGTCGTGGATGAGCGTTTGCAGCGCGCGATCCACGTCAATCCACTCGTAAATGGCCGTTCGGCCTTTATAGCCCGAGCCGTTGCACGCGTTACAGCCTTTAGGGTGATAGAGGTGATCAACCTCGGCGTCATCGGGCAAACTCAGCAATTTACGCTCAGCGTCGCTCAATGGCCTCGCCTCTTTGCACTGCTTACACAATAGGCGAATGAGACGCTGGGCCATCACCGCCACGAGACTCGACGACAGCAAAAAAGCTTCAATACCCATATCGCGCAACCGCGTAATAGCGCCAATAGCGGTATTGGTGTGTAAAGTCGACAGCACCAAATGGCCTGTCAGCGAGGCCTGCACGGCAATTTCCGCGGTTTCTAAATCGCGGATCTCGCCAACCATAACCACGTCGGGATCTTGTCGCAGAATCGCCCGTAACCCCCGAGCAAACGTCATGTCCACTTTGGAATTTACTTGAGTTTGGCCAATACCGGGCAGCATGTATTCCACAGGATCTTCGATGGTCATAATGTTACGCGAAGTCTGATTAATGTGGGTAAGCCCCGCGTATAGCGTCGTAGTTTTACCAGAGCCGGTAGGTCCCGTGACCAGAATAATACCGTAAGGACGCTTTAGCGCCTCGGTGTAGCCGGACAGGACTTGCTGAGGCATCGATAGCTGCTGTAACTGGAGCTGTCCGGCTTCTTTGTCTAATAATCGCAGCACCACGCGCTCGCCGTGGGCCGATGGAATTGTCGACATCCGGATGTCAATGGCGTGGCCTGCAATTCGCACTGAAATACGGCCATCCTGAGGAATACGCTTTTCGGCAATATCCAATTTCGCCATCACTTTCAAACGACTCACTAACAAGGGCGCGAGCAAACGCTTCGGGGACAGTACCTCAGCCAAAATGCCATCCACGCGAAAGCGCACGCTCAAGCGGTCCTCGAAAGTTTCAATGTGAATATCTGAGGCTTTATCGCGCACCGCTTGCGACAGAATCGCGTTAATTAAGCGAATAATGGGCGCGTCGTCTTCAGCGTCCATCAAATCGCCGGTTTCAGGAATGGCTTCAGCTAAACGCGACAGATCAACATCTGCCCCCAAGTCCTCGGCCATTTGCACGGCTTCTTGGTTATCGCGCTGGTAAGCGAGAGTTAAGGCCCTCTGAAAGGTCTCGCTGTCGACTTTGACGACGCTAAACCCTTGCCCCAAAATGCGTTGAACCTCGGCCAGAGTCTCGAGCTTTGGATTGCCGACGCTTAACAGCTCATAACCCGCATCGCCCGCACGCAGCACAACGCCAGCCTGCTTAGCATAGGAAAAAGCCAAACGCACAGGCGCACGCAGCCCGCTCATACCCGCCTGGTCAGAGGTAGCCAGCGCTTCGCTCATTGCTGCTCCTGCATCGCATCAAGCGCCTGAATATCGCGTTGCCACTCGGGCAACACCGGCATACGATCAGAATTCAGCAGATTGCTGCCCTTGGCTCGGCGCTGTAGTTGCTGCTCTCGGATGAATTTGTATTTGCTAGCAGTCGCGTTATCTAAGGCTCTATCGTCACGAATAATGGTGGGGCGAATAAAGATCAGCAAATTCGTTTTCGTCACTTCAACCGCATCGTTACGGAACAAACGCCCAAGCAAAGGAATACTGCCAAGGACAGGCACGCGCTGCGTTCCATCCTGCACGTTATCTTTGATTAACCCACCTAACACGACGGTTTTGCCATCACCCGCTAGCACTTTGGTCTGGATCTTACGTTCGTTGGTGATCAAATCCGAGGCAATCGACGACAAGCCCGTTAAGCTCGAGACCTCTTGCTCGATATCAAGCACCACCGAGTCACCGTCGTTAATATGCGGCGTCACGGTAAGAGTAATACCCACGTTCTCGCGCTCGATGGTCTGAAACGGATTCTGAACCCCGCTACCACCGCTGCCAGTGTTGGTATACGCACCCGTCACGAAAGGCACATTCTGGCCCACCGTGATATACGCTTCTTGATTATCGAGGGTCAGTAAGGTCGGCGTTGACAAAATATTGGCATTTGACTGCTTCTTCAGCGCGTTCAGGATGACGGTCATCGACAAGTCGTTATCAATAGCCCCCCACCCTAGAGTCAAGCCTGGTGAGCCCGCCAGCGCAGCGGCGAGCTGCCCCAAGTCGAAATCACCCACAGGGTTTGCCGCATCGGCATTACCACCTAACACCGCTGAAGATATCGCACCCGCCGTGCTGACATCGGAAGAGACACTACTACCATAAACCCCAGAATCGTTGGCGAACAGCCACTGCAAGCCCAGGCTTTGTCCATCAATGACTTCCATTTCTACGATGATGGCTTCTACCAGCACCTGCGCTCGACGAATATCCAACTGATAAATGACCGATTCTAATGCCGCCATCTCGTCTGTGTCGGCCGTAATAATCAAGGAATTGGTACCTTCGTCAGCTTCAATGGTCGCATCGTGCCCACCACTGGTTTTGCTTTTAGACGAGTCTAGCCGTCCGATATTTTGCATGACTTTCGTCAGAACTTGCGCCACGTCGGCGGCTTTGGCGTACTTCAGATAGACAACTTTGACATTACCCGCGCGCTGCAAAGGTGTATCTAAGTGCTCAACCAAAGCGCGCATACGTGCTCGTTGCAGCTCATCGCCCGTCACTAATACGCTGTTGGTGCGCGTGTCGGCTACCAACAACACAGTTTCTTCACCACCGGCTTGCGCCGCCTCAGACTTATTCAGCTGCTCAAGCATTTTGACCACGTCTTCAGCAACGGCGTATTCTAAGGGCAAAATATCGGTTTCCTGAATGGCCGACTGATCCATCTGCGAGATCAGTTCATTAATGCGGGAAATATTGGACGCCAAGTCCGAGATGACGATTGCGTTACTGGGGGTATACGCGGCCATGTGGGCTTGTTGTGGTACCAAAGGCCGCAATACTGGGATCAACTTAGCGGCGCTGATATTTTCTAACCGAATCACCTGGGTGACATACTCACCCGCCGGTGTCGAATCGTTTTGCGATGGATCCGTCACTGCTACAGGGCTCGAGCGCGCGTCTTTATTTTGAACAATACGAATGACGTCGCCCGACCGAACGGCGGTGTAACCGTGAACATCTAGAATCGACAAAAACAGACTGTACAGCTCGGTGGTTTTGATGGGCTTACTGGACACCACTTTGACCTTACCCTTCACTTGCGGGTCGACAATGATGGTCGTGTCGGTCACCTCGGCAACAAACTTGATGAGTTCCTGTATGTCGGTGTCTTTCAAATTCACCGTATATTCTTGAGCTTTCACTGCAGGGCCGGCGAGTAACATGCACATACCCAGTACCGCTGCCGCTGCCTGAAAGGGCTTGCGCACGCCAATGAATCGAAAACTGCGGTTTACCATTCTTATCACCTATAAATCAGGGACGATCACCGCCCACTTGCACGGTAAGGTTCATTTGCGAGCCCCCCCGTTGAATTACAAAATTTGCTTCACTTGCGCTTTTCAGCATTTGATACAGCACCAGAGCATTGCTCGGGTCTGACAAACTCAAACCATTGACCTCGGTTACAACATCGCCAGGACGAAACCCAAGGGCTTGAAACTCTTCACCTTTGGGGCCTGGAGACACTCGGTACCCTGCCAACTGTCCATCGGCACTGCGCACAGCCGCCACCGAGACAAGTTCAGATAAAGATTCTGGGTTATCGTAATACCGATCACGCTGTCTCGCATCTAGTCGCGCTTGCCGTTCAGAGCGTGCCAAATCGCGCTCGTTGGGTTCATTCGCGTCGGAGGTCGGCGCAGCACTGGGCGCTTGCGTGGGTTGACGTACCGCGGGCTTCGCGGTCGACATCAGACGCTTGGCCAAGGCACTTTCATCGTAAAGCTTTAACAGCTCATAGGTGCCGTTATTGTCCAACACCACGCGGTCTGGCAACACCTTGGCAAGAGAGACGCGCCCGCTAACAGGCAAAGCATCGCTCACTCGATAAATCGATTGGTCTTGACGGTACTGAATAATGGCCTGACCCAAGCCATCACTGCGAGCCGCTAGCACCCCAACTAACACGAGGTCGAGGCGTGTTTCTTTGGCGCCGTCTTCAATACCAACCGCCGGGGCAGCAACTACCGTAGGTACTGCACTCCCGTTGGCTTCACCAAATAAGTGCCACGCTTTCATTGCATCGATATCAACAGTGACTTGGGACGTGTCGACGGCATCGACGACGACAGTAGGTGCGGGCACCTCAATATTGGTGTCGACGAACAACCAAGGCACTTTTGCCAGATTGAGTCCCACCCAAACTAACGCAGAAGCAATAATCGCAAGGCGTAGCCGAGCCAACACAAGATCCTGAGAAAGCCATCTCGTTGCGGTAGTCAGGGCCTGTGGAAACTGCGCATTCGTCATTATGTTGTGTCTTGCCGCCTCTGTTGCTCGATTGTAACGCTAAACGTCCCAGTCTATCGAACAAATACGACAAAATGACGACAGCCTTGCGTTGAAGTGTCCCAATCGGGACTCAGCAGAGTCTATCGACTCTAGCGCAAGGTTGCCAGATCAGAATGCTTCGAGATAACACGGTACATTTCAGGGATCTGCTCGACGCTATTCGCGGAGCAATTCAGGTCGCGCAACAGGCCGTCCTTTAGACGATAAATCCAGCCGTGTACGTCCAACTGCTGCCCGCGAGCCCAGGCGTTTTGCACAATCGTAGTTCGGCACACGTTGGCCACTTGACTCATCACGTTCAGCTCGCACAACAGATCGACTTTTTCGTCGTCGCTGTCCAGAGCATCAAACTTTTCTTGGTGCGCAAATTGAACGTCTTTAATGTTGCGCAACCAATTATCGATCATGCCATTGTCAGCGTCCTCATAGGCCGCTCGAACACCACCACAGTTGTAGTGCCCGACCACCAAAACATGCTTGACCTTCAGCACATCGACGGCGTATTGCAACACCGTTAGGCAATTAAAGTCGGTGTGAACCACCATGTTGGCAACGTTGCGATGCACGAATACTTCACCCGGCAATAAGCCGACGATCTGGTTGGCGGGCACCCTGGAATCCGAACAACCAATCCACAGGTATTCAGGGCTTTGCTGGGCGGCAAGTTTGGCGAAGAAGTCTGGGTCAGCTTCGTGTACTTCGCGCGCCCATTCTCGGTTGTTGCGAAACAACTCTGTAATACTCGTTCGACTCATAACACCCCCGGAAAGAATGGCACCATTCTAAATCTAAGTAGGATGCAGTCCAAGCAAATCACACCTAATGCGACAAAGTCACCTTGCAAAGCCCGCCAAAAAGCCCTATTGTTCGCCGCACTTAGGGGTGGCTTTGGCCTGAGATACTTCGGTAAACCCTTTGAACCTGATCCGGTTAGAACCGGCGTAGGAAAAGTGTAGATAGATTCAAGCTTCTCACCTCACCTTCTCCCGGTTCTCTCTTTAGCCAATACGGGAGAGACCTCATGAAAAACTGCAAAACGACATTAACAAGCGCCATTCTGCTCAGTGGCATCGCGCTCGCGCACGCCGATAATCCGCTGGAAGAAATTATTGTGACGGCGGAACATCGCGACTATTCCATTTCACAAACTGCAACGAGCGTCAGTGTGGTTACCGCCAGCCAGCTCGCTAGCCAAAGCGCTTTGCATCTTGAAGATGTCATGCGCCGCATCCCCAACCTGAATGCGGCCAGCGGTGCTTCTCGCAACCGCTATTTTCAAATTCGCGGCATTGGCGAACGCAGCCAGTATCAAGAGCCCATTAATCCGTCGGTAGGCTTACTGGTCGACGGCATGGATTTTAGCGGACTGGGCTTAAGCGCGAGCACGCTCGATATCGACCAGGTAGAGGTACTGCGCGGCCCGCAAGGCACCCTGCACGGCGCTAACGCAATCGCCGGTCTGATCTCTATTCAGTCTTCAGAACCCAGCCATGAAAGCGCCCACCACATTGAACTAGGATTGGGCAATTATCAATCTCAAAGCTGGAAACTCACCAGCACGGGGCCATTGCAGGCCAACCTGAATTATCGACTTGCCTTAGGTGGCAATACCAGCGACGGCTGGATTAAGAATGCAACGCTAGGTCGCGCGGACACCAACAACATTGATGAGCAACAAGCTCGACTGAGGTTGCAGTGGCAAGCGGACGGTTACCAAACCGATTTGGGCATAATGACTGTCGACGCCGACAACGGCTTTGACGCCTTTTCCTTGGACAACACGCGCACGACACTGTCGGATGAACCGGGTCGGGATCGTCAGAAGACCCGAGCCATATGGCTTCGCCATCAGCATGAATTTGGCGACTATCAGCTGAATGCACAAATCAGTCACAGCCGCAGCGATACCGAGTATAGCTACGATGAAGATTGGTCCTACGTCGGTATCGCGCCCGACTGGGAATATTCGTCTTTTGATCAATATCGGCGAGACTATCGCGGCCAGGAAATCGACATAAAACTGACGCGCACCACCCCGAATGGTGCTTGGCTAGTGGGCGTATACAGCCGCGACAACGACGAGGAGCTAGAGCGCAACTACACCTACTTGCCTGCACTCTTTGGAAGCCGCTACGATACCGAGTATCGGGCCGTGTACGGCCAAATCGATCGGGACCTTAGCGCTTCGCTGCAAGCGCAATTGGGTTTGCGTTACGAGAATCGAGAAGCACGCTACAGCGACTCCGAAGCCTTAAACAACCAATCCGATGATGACTTTATCGGTGGTAAACTGGCGTTTCTATGGCAAGTCAACGATGCGCATCGCGCGTATCTGTCAGTCAGCAAAGGCTATCGTGCCGGCGGTGTCAACACCAACGTATTGGCCTCTATTCCCACAGCAGAAACGCCGGAGCAAACCGCGCTTCTGCGAGGTCAGCAAGTGTTTGACGAAGAGACTCTTTGGAATGTTGAACTGGGACTGCGCAGCCTTTGGCCTGAGCTCGGTCTGAGCTGGTTTAACACCCTGTTTGTAATGGAGCGCGACGACCAGCAGGTTAAAGGCTCATTGGTCTTGCCGCGCCAGGACGGCAGCACCAACTTTATCGATTACGTGAACAATGCCGCCAGTGGCTCTAACACGGGTATAGAATCAGAGCTGGTATGGCGCGCCGGCGAGTCACTCACCGCAACCGCTGCCCTGGGGCTTTTGTGGGCTGAATTTGACAACTACATCAACGCCGACGGGCAGAATTTATCCGGCCGAGATCAAGCGCAAGCACCGCGCTATCAATACGCTCTTGGACTTGACTACCAAATCAACCCACACTGGACATTCGGGGCCACGATGGAAGGCCGCGATGACTATTATTTTTCGGACCGTCACGAGGCCAAAGCCCGCGCCATTCATTTACTCAATGCTCGCGTGCGCTACCAAGGCGAGCAGTGGTATGTACAGGCCTGGGCTAAAAACCTGGGCGATGCCACCGTGACCGTTAGAGGGTTTGGTAGTTTTGGTAACGACCCGCGCAAATTTTACGTGACCGAACCCTATTATCAATTCGGTGCGCCGCGAACCTTTGGCATTACTTTGGGCTACGAGCTTTAAGGAGCAAAACATGCAACTCACCGCCGAACTGAGCTTATACCCACTGAGCGAAGACTACATCACGATTGTCCTGGCTTTTATCGATCGACTCGAGCAATGCGAAGAACTCACTATCCGCCGCAACGCCATGAGTACGCAGATAAGCGGAGAGGCCACACAGGTCATGCAGGTCATACAAGCTGCGCTGACCCAAAGCTTTGAAGAATTTGGCAAACAGGTCTTGACGGCCAAATTCATTCCCGGCGAATTCAGCTTGGATGGCGCCGAGTGAACACCGCGGCACTCATCGAGTGGCTGGCGGTCGCTTTTGGCCTTGCCTATCTTATCCTCGCCATGCGCGAGCACATTGCCTGTTGGATCATGGCCTTTATCAGTACCAGCTTATTTTTCTGGCTGTTCTGGGAGGCCAAGCTCATTATGGAAAGCGCGCTGCAAGTGTACTACCTGATTATGGCGGTCTATGGTTACTGGCAGTGGACGTCGGGCGAGCAAGGCCAAGAGCGCACCATACAAACCTTGGGTCCACCTCAACATGCATTCATAGTTGCAGGCATTGCCGTATTAACGCTGGGTAGTGGCTACTGGCTTGAACAAAACACCGACGCGGTCCAACCCTACCTCGATTCGTTTACTACCTGGGGGGCCATTATCACGACCTACTTGGTGGCCATTAAAGTGCTCGAAAACTGGCTGTATTGGATTGTCATCGACCTGGCGTCAATGCAACTTTATGCGAATAGCGAGCTTTGGGTGACGGTGGGATTATTCGGCTTGTATGTGGTACTTGCTGTGCTAGGTTATTGGACATGGCGAAAACACTTTCAAGCACAGAACGCGAACTCTTAGCTGGGCTCTTGGGCTTTAATCCCTGCAGCGCTGCTTATCAGCGCTTAGAGGGGTCCAGCCATAACCTACTGCGGTTTACCTTGCGAGGCGATTTGCTGGTCGCCAGATGGCCCAAAACCGCTCGCCCCGGCGCCATTTGGTGGCGTGAGTTGAGTGTTCAGCAACTCGCAGCACAGCACGGGCTGGCGCCACACACGCTGGCACTTCAGGCCGATAACCAGAGTACACTGCTGCGCGGGGCCGATCCCTTGCGACTTGGATTAAGAGAGGTTGCCAAGCTCTTGCAGCAGTGCCATCAGCTCCCCAAAGTCAGCCAAAAACTGGACATCGCACACGCGTTTCGCTACTGGTTTGAATCCTGCCAACACCTGCATCGACCCTGGACGGCACAGGCAAACCAACAAAAGGCTGAACATGCCGCTCTAAAATTCTCTGAGTTCGAAACCCGCTTGGTGCAAAGCCACGGCGATTGCGTGGCGACCAACGTCCTGCAACTAGGTAATCGCGTCGTGTTGATCGACTGGGAATATCATTGCCTTGCACCGCGCTGGTGGGATTTAGCCATCTACGCCGAATCGCAACAACTCAATAGCGACGCCACCCACGACTTGCTGCAGAACTACTGCCAAGCTCAGCCATCACGCGAAACACGCTCACAGCTTAAGGCTTTTAGAACGATTTATGCGGAACTCGCAATCCTTTGGCACTGCGCTACAATGCACGCTCCTAACCACTACCAAACGCCCTAAGCGACATGTCTAACCCACCCTGGCACATACTCGGCTTTGGCGTCATCGGTCAGTTAATGCACGCTGGATTTAGCCGATCAGGACAGCAGTGTCTGGTTATTGCAAAGCCCAACCAACCGCTACCTGCACACCACACGGTGCAATATCAAAATCATACCGAGACCTTTGATATTAAGGTCTTTGTGCCCGGCGACCATCCAATCGAGCGACTGGTCGTCTGTACCAAAAGCTACGATGTCACCAAAGCGATTACCTCCATTAAACACGCGCTATGCCCCACGGCTCAGATTGTTATTATGGTCAATGGCTTAGTCGACTCACTTGAAATTGCCGAGCTCACCACAGGGTCGGTGTATTGGGCACTCACCACCGAGGGTGGTTATCGTAACGAGGCGCATCACACCGTGCATGGAGGCAGCGGCGTCACACGCTTGGGCTCTGGACCAGAACCCGACTGGTTAAGCGAGTGGCAAAAGGCCGTGCCGAATAGCCATTGGCACACAGACATCGACCCGTACCGCTGGGAGAAACTGTGCGTCAATGCCGTCATTAACCCCTTGACCGCACTCCATCAGTGTTACAACGGTGAGCTTGAAAATAGCGAGCTCAAGGCGATTACACAAACTGCTATTGACGAGGCTCGCGCAGTACTAGAGGCACTGGGATTTACGCTGCAGGCACAAGGGTTTCACAACACCTGTTGGGAGGTCATTCGCAAAACGGGCGCCAACCGCTCGTCAATGTTGCAAGATACCACCCTGAAGCGGCGCACTGAGATTTCGACTATTTTACCGCCACTGCTTGCAGTTGCTGCAAAACATCACGTGGCTACCCCACAGCTCAAAAACACTTTGACTGCATTCCAGCAGCGTTTCCCGGAGCTTTGTTAAACCGTGGTGCGGTCACTCTGATGGCGACTGCGATTGCTGAAACGCAATCGCTCTATCCATTACAGCCTCCCAGCGTTTAAGAGAAGCCCGAACCGGCACCTGCTCATGCCACGAATCGCGACCACCCAGCATCGGTTTTAGGCGGAAAAAGCAAAACAGTTCACCGCACTCGATTAATGCCTTCAACTGAGGCCTGCTCAAACTGAGTCCGACAGCCTCCGATGACCACGCTACAGAATAACGTTTACGCTGCCCGCTTGTCGGTTCAGTTGCCTTAAACCAGCGCTGCTCTAAATGCACTTTCCAATCGTTAGGCACCGCTTGACGTCCCCCGTCATCCAGCCACACCCAAAGTATTCGCCGATGCATATCACCCGATACAGAATACGAAGGCAACAAGAAGACCGTCACTAAGGCCGCACAGAAAGCCGCGGCCAGCCAACTCATGGGCACTTTGCGAAGCGGTTTTGTGGAGCGTAAAGGTTCGACGCTTGGATACTCAGGAACCACAGCGGAAATAGGCTCGGGCGCGCTTGCTTGCGCATGATCATTTGCTAGGTCGGCGAGCTGAGTTCGCGCTGGAACTCGAGCCTCACCCAACGCGGTCAAACGCTCAAGCTCACCGATGGGCCTAGGGCGGCGACGCTCCGAACTTTGCCACCATTTGGCCAAAGTATTCAGCCAAAGCTCTCGACTCGCTGTGGGTAGAAATCGCCATGCGCTCTCGTCAGGGAGTGCTGGGTGAAGCACATTCGCTTGAACTAATTGCCCTTCAAAGACCAAAGGTGACGCCCCAGTAAATAATTCAATTAACAGGGCCGCTAAGGCAAATTGGTCGCTGATGATCGAAATGGGTTTTGCCCGCAAGTGTTCGGGTGTAGTGGCATTCAAAGCCACCATTTTGGCTGTCCGATTTTGACTCGATTCGGCCAGCAGGAGTTGATCTACATCCATAATCAGCACACGACCCGAGCGCGTCACCCAAATATTCTCAACCCTCAAATCGCCGTGGACCAACCCGTGTTGCTGTAAACCAGCCACACCCGCAATGATCTGGCTGGCGATCAACAGCCGCACCTGGGTATCGCAACGCGCATCATCAAGAATAGCGCGCAACGGCGCGCCCTGGTGATATCGACTCACAAACACCTGAGCGTCATCGGTGTTAATAACGCCCCGAATGTTCAATATATGCTGATTTAAGATCGCCGCGTTTTGTAAGCGAGCCAAAGCCTGGTTGTGAATGGGCAACTCCCGCCAGACCCACTTTAAAACGACGTGCTCGGTATCGGTTTCGGCCAGCACACTGGTACCCTCGCCGCCTTCGTGAAGGACGCGGATGAGGCGATAGGGCCCCCAGTTCACACGCTATACTCGGGATACAAACGCAGCAGCGCCGCCTTGGATACCCTCAACGCTTTCGCTGCCGCACCGACATCTCCACCATGAGCGCTCAGCGCTTGCGCCACCTCCTGAGCGCTGTAATCACTCGCCTTGGGCACACCTAGCTTTTCCCGTCGTCGGTAGATGCTGGTCCTCGATATGGGGAGTGTTTGCGCCAGCCTCGCAGCCTCGTAGTCGCACGCTTCTAGTGCTTGCAAAAATAAATCATCAGAAATATCACCCGCCAGCACGGGGGTCGCAGGCGCCACCTCAACCTGGTCTGATGGGGCCAAATCTGGCACCGTGGGGTAGTCAGTGTCTAAATCAATCTGACCCAGCACGGCAAATAATTCTCGCACATTGCCCGGCCAAGCGTACTGGGTTAGAGCCACAAACACCTGGCACCAGCTGGCGATGCCGGTGTCATTCAGCTCACCACTCCACGGTCCACGGCGTTTATCCGCAAAATAGTGTTCAGCCAGCAGGCCGATGTCATCCAAGCGTTCGTACAGCGTCGGCACTTCGATATGCTGCTGGGCGAGCCGATGAAACAGCGCCGGACGCAAAGACGCTTGGTCACCTTGAGTGCTTTGCTCGGTCGCGGCCACAACCCGAAGGTCGACTTCTCGCGTGGGTCCACCTAAGACTTGAACTTCGCGAGTTTGCAGTGCTCGCAGTAATTGTGCCTGCAGTTCAGGTGAGGCATCACCAATCTCGTCCATAAATAGGGTGCCACCTGCCGCTTCTCGAAAATAGCCACTTTTGGCACTGTTCGCTCCAGTGAAAGCGCCTTTTTCGGCTCCAAACAATTCAGACACCGCCAGCTCCGTTGGCAGCGCTGCCATATTAACAGCCACTAAGGGTCCTGCTCGGCGCTGACTGAAGCGGTGCAATTCGTTAGCCACCCCTTCTTTACCGACCCCGGTGGGCCCCGTAATTAACACATCGTCTTCAGTGGCGGCCGCTCGGCGTATCGCGCGGCGCATTGCAACAACGTTGGAGTTGCGCCCGACAATGCTCGGCATAGCCGCCAAATCGTCTTGGATCTGAGCGTCTAAGCCCAAGCTGAGCACCAATCGATTCGAACAATTCAAGATATGCCAGTGGCCCTCAATAAGATCAAAGCGAGTTTCGCTGGCCAATGAACGGCCCTGGTACTCGATACCACTGGCACCCACGCGGCGCGACAGCACTACCTGGTCTGCGCGGTAAGTCAAAGCACCCAGCTCACGCGAAATGAACGGGTCCAGTAAAGGAAAACACGAATTGCCCTGAACGTCGGTAAACTCGAGTTCACGCCCAAAGGCAAGCGCTTGATCGGGGGAGATAACGCAGCGTGCACCCAGCATCGATGCGTGAGGGTGATAGACCACACACAAAGTGGGCAGAGGCACGGCAGCATAGGTCGAGTGAGGCACCGCGACCTGAGGTCGCGTTTTTAATTCCAGTAAGCTTTTTGAGTAATCCGCCATGCCCACTAGACTGTTCTAAGAGAATGCCACCTCACAACAGCACTACCCACACAGAAAATACAATTAACCAAACAACAGCGCTGCGTCGCAGCAAATCCACCAACAGCGCAAAAGAACTTAGCAACTTGCTTTTATCGCCAAAGGAATCGAGATCTTCTAACCGAGGCACGGCCGCCAGGGCTGCGCGAGACAGGACTGCGTGCACGCTTAAGGAGGTGTCCGTCCACAGACCGCCGACCACCCGAGCGCCAGCGCTAAAGTCACCGACCAATAAAAAGGTCGTCGCCAATACGCGACTGGGCAACCACAGTACCGCCGCTAACACGGGATCGGGGCGCGCACCGTCGCTGCGATGATGATAAAACACGGCCAGCAAGTGCAGCACGATGCCGACAGGACCTAAAAGAATAAAATAAAAGCCACCCGAGAATACGGTGATCAGGGCCAGCAAGAGGGCCTTTTCGACAAAAGTCAGAGTGCGCGCCAGCGATTCGCTGTCATTGCTAGGCAACCAAGATTCCAGCGCCTGCTCCAAGCGCAATTCCGCAGTATTGGCGTCGCCGCGCAGCCAGTCAATCTGCACATCATCAATGAGTCGTCGAGCCAAATCAAAGCGCACCCCCGCACAGACGCTCGCAACAACAATCGCAGCACCCAGCAAACCCCAAAACCACGTATGCAGCCATGCATACAGCAAACTAAATATCAAAGTAGGCACGGCAACACCGGCCAATAAGCGCGCGGGTCCGGAAAAACCGAGCCCCAATGTAAATTCAACCGTGTCGTCCACCCGATCGGCAAACCAACGCCCCACGGGGTTGTGCTGCGCGGTAAACAGTAAATAGGCGGCTGCGGCCAAGCTGGCCAAATAAAGCATAAAATTCCCCTACACGCTGCGATTCAATACGTCGCTGATACGCTGCCAGTCAAACGCCGCACCTGGATCTGTTTTGCGACCTGGGGCGATATCGCTATGCCCCACGACCGCATCGTGGGCCAGATCATAATGACGTCGCAGTATCGTTAACACCTGGCGCAAGGTGCTGTACTGAGCGTCAGTGTATGCCAAGTCGTCGGTCCCTTCCAGTTCAATACCGATACTAAAATCATTGCAGTTATCTCGACCCTTGTACCTTGAGACCCCTGCATGCCAAGCGCGATCGTCAAAACCTACAAATTGGATAGCTTTGCCGCTGCGCTCAATCAACAAGTGCGCCGAGACCTCTAACCCCACCAGATCAGCAAAACTCTCGTGCGCGGCGCAATCTAACGTGTTGCAAAACAATGCATCGATAAAACCCGTGCCAAACTGCCCCGCCGGCAATGAAATGTTGTGGATCACCACCAGTTCTGGGGCCACCCCTAATGGGCGCTGATTAAAATTTGGCGAGCTTTTATGAACAATATCGCTCAACCAACCCTGGTCTAGGTACATACTCATGCCTAAGTACTGGTATCATTCGGTTTTACGTTAAACAAGATACAACAGTATGCACCTTCCGCCGTTAGAAAGCATCCGAGCCGATGTTGCCAAAGCCATTGCCGAAGACTTGGGCACCGGCGATTTAACCGCCCAGCTCATCCCACAAGATCGCTGGGCAACCGCCACACTCATCACCCGCGAGCCAGGAGTATTAGCCGGCCAAGCTTGGGCGAACTTGGTTTTTGAGCAAATCGATGCACGCTGTGAGCTTGACTGGCAGGCACAAGACGGCGACCTGCTAGAACCCAATCAAGTGCTGCTGAAAATTCACGGCCCTGCGCGCGCACTCTTGACGGCAGAGCGCACCGCCATGAATTTTTTGCAAACCTTGTCGGGCGCGGCCACTAAAGCCAAGCACTACGCCGACCAAGTTGCGCATACACAGGTCAAGCTTTTAGACACGCGCAAAACCATTCCCGGATTGCGCCTCGCCCAGAAATACGCGGTAACCTGCGGCGGCTGTCACAACCATCGCATTGGTTTGTTCGATGCCTTTCTCATAAAAGAAAATCATATCGCCGCCTGCGGGGGTATTTCGGCTGCCGTATCTGCAGCCAGAGCACTGGCGCCTGATGTGCTTTTAGAGGTCGAAGTCGAAACGCACGACGAGCTAGAGCAAGCACTCGCGGCAAACGTTGATCGTATTATGTTAGATAACTTTAGCTTGGAGGGTATGCGCGAAGCGGTGGCCTTAACCAAGGGACGCGTCGAGCTTGAAGTCTCGGGCAACGTGACCAGCGAGACACTCGTGCCTTATGCGGAGACAGGGGTGGATTACATCTCGATTGGTGCACTGACCAAACACTGCCAAGCGCTGGATTTATCCATGCGCTTAGCGGCAGACTAACTCAAGGCGCGAGCAAATTTGTGCTGCTGACCACAACTCCCGAGGCATCGGCGTAAATCCAATCGCCTTCGTGTACTGTGGTACCGCCAATGTCGACAGCGACGCCGCGCAAACCCACATCGCGTTTGTCGGTCTTTAAAGGAATAGCGCCCAAGGCAAAAACACCCAAGGGCAAGGTCGCCAGTATCTCGACGTCGCGCACCGCACCGTTAATAATCAGCCCCATCCAGCCATTCAGACAGGCTTTTTCAGCCAGTTGATCGCCCAGTAGCGCGCGGCGCAAAGACGCACCACCGTCTACCACAATCACCTTGCCATTACCCGGTTCTTGCACCAGGGCTTTGACCAGCGAGTTGTCTTCAAAACATTTTACAGTCACCGCCTGCCCACAAAAGCTGGCGTTGCGCCCATACGAGCGAAACTGTGCGTACAGCACACGCGAATCAGGAAAGTCATCGCACAAATCAGGCGTCGTAAAATCGCGTTCCATGGTTAGATCCAATCGACAGGGTAATCCATTAAAGTCCCTGCCGAGCTTAACACAGACTGCTCCGCTGCCAAGCATCGGGGCAATATCTGCTCACAATAGAACTCAGCCGTTGCCAATTTGTGGCGGTAAAACTCACGATCGGAGCCATCAGCAATAGCGCGCTGGGCCACCATTGCACCGCGCACTAGCTGCCAACCACCAAACAAATAACCCGTCATCATCATGTATTCAAACGAGCCACCCAGCGCAGCAGGCTTGTTCAAACGCAGCTGCTGCAGTAACCACTCGGACGCGCGAACTTGTGAAGCCAAAGCGACTTTTAGCGCTTGGCCCATACCGACAAGCACATCATTACCGCTTGCCAGTAAGTCAGCCACGGTATCGGCAATTTCGGTTTGTACCAACTCCATGGTGGCACCGCCGTCGCGACCCAACTTACGATTCACCAAATCTGCGGCCTGAATGCCGTTGGTCCCCTCGTAGATCGAGGTTATGCGCACATCCCGAAAATACTGGGCAGCACCTGTCTCCTCGACATAGCCCATACCGCCGTGTACCTGCACACCCAGCGAGGTGATCTCTTCGCCAAAGGTCGTTAACCAACCTTTGATTACGGGAATCATTAAATCAATACGTGCTTGGGCAAGCGCCTTTTCAGATTCCGGCCCGCTGTGCGCCAAATCCATGGTCACCGCCTCGCTGTAGGCTAACGCACGCATGGCCTCGCACCCTGAGCGCATAGTTAATAACATGCGCTTTACATCAGGGTGTTCGATAATCGCGACGCCGCCTTGAACCCGCTCGCGAGCATAGGCCTTGGCTAATTGGAAAGCGCCCTCTGCAGCACCCAAGCCCTGCAAGCCCACCTTCAAGCGCGCTTCGTTCATCATAGTAAACATGCAGCGCAAACCTTCGTTTTCGCGGCCCACTAAATAGCCGATAGCGCCCTCAGTATCCCCATAGGCCATCACGCACGTGGGGCTCGCGTGAATACCCAGCTTGTGCTCAACCGATACAGGATACACGTCGTTGCGCGCACCCAAGCTACCGTCTTCATTCACCAAATATTTGGGCACAATGAAGAGCGAGATACCCTTCGAGCCCTCTGGAGCATCGGGCAAGCGCGCCAACACCAGATGAACTATGTTGTCGGTGGCCTCGTGATCACCCCAGGTAATGTAGATTTTTTGACCATAAATGCGGTAGTGATCGCCCTCTGGGACTGCACGCGTTTTTAAAGGGCCAAGATCCGATCCGGCGCCAGATTCAGTCAGGTTCATGGTGCCCGACCACTCACCTGAGTTAATTTTAGTGGCATACAGCGCTTTTTGTTCTTCGGTGCCATGCGCGGTAATCGCCAGTGCCGCGCCCGAGCTTAAAAAGGGCGCCAACGCAAACGCCATGTTCGCCCCGTTCCACATTTCAGATGTCGCGGTGCCATACACCTCGGGCAGGCCCTGCCCACCAAAGTCCTCGCTGGCGGCAATACCGGTCCAACCCGACTCACCAAGTTGACGTAGCGCTTCCTCGTGCCCCGGCGAGCATACCACGCGGTTGTTCTCGCAGCGCGCGGGCTCTAAATCACCAACACGGCGGGTCGGCGCGATGACGTCATTGGCAAGCTTTGCCGCTTCATCTAACACGGCCAGCGTCAGATCAGAACCAACACCTTTGTCTTCGTAGGCGGGCAAGGCGCCCAAGCGACCCTCAAGGTTCAATACCTCGTCAATCACAAACTGCATGTCTTCGACGGGGGCACGATAGTTGTCCATATGCTCTCCTAGAGTGGCACCCTAGTGCCCTCGGCTGTTAAGTCTAGTTGCGCAAAGTTTAGCGCGATTGGTCAGAGTTTGCAGTGTTAACATGCTAATGCGAGTCGACCAAAGTCGGTGGAAAGCATCGCCAAATAGGAGTAATTTGCATAGACTATCGTTTTAATGGCAGGCATTCACAGCATGAATGTATGGCCGATAACGAAATAACCAATTGATTTTACTGTTTATATAGGCCGACGAACCCGCTATGAATCTGAATCGCATTGACTTAAATCTTTTGGTGTATCTCGATGTACTGCTGCGCGAGCGCAATGTGACGCAAGCCGCCAACCAGCTTAGCCTCAGCCAGCCGGCCATGAGTAATGGCCTCAAACGCCTGCGCGACTTGTTTGGCGACCCTTTGCTGGTGCGCACCAGTGAGGGCATGGCGCCCACGGAGCGAGCCCTAGAACTTGAGCCCATCATTCGCGACGTGCTGGCCAATATTGATCGCGCTGTACAAACCAAGGCCGAGTTTGATCCGGCAACCCATACACGCGTATTTCGCATTATGGCCAGCGACTACGCCGAATCCACTCTGCTTCCGTATGTATTAGACCAACTGCGCGAACTCGCACCCGGCATTACGCTCGATATCATGACGCCCAGTGACGTCAGCTTTTTAGACGTCGAGCGCGGCAAAGTCGATATGGTCATTAACCGCTTTGATGCCATGCCACAGTCGTTTCATCAGACCCACTTGTGGGACGACACCTTCTCGTGCCTGCTCAGCCCCAACAACCCCGTACTCGACGATTTCAGCTTAGATAACTATCTAAAAGCCAACCACATTTGGGTCAGTAAAACCGGCATGGGCGTCGGCGTGGGCGTAAACCCAGACGACGTGCAGCGCTTAGGCTGGGTCGATTCCGCCCTTGCAAGGCTGGGTAAAAAACGTCAAATTCGCGTGTTTACCCGCCACTACCAAGCGGCCATGACCTTAGCCGAGCAAAACGACTTGATCGTAACGCTACCCACGCGCGCTGCGCTATTAAAGTCTAACAACCCACGCGTGGTCTTGCGTCAGCCGCCCCTTAAAATCCCGCCTTTGGAATTAAAGATGGCCTGGAGCCCGCTACTACAGCATAACCCCGGCAACCAGTGGTTACGACGACTCATCGCCGAAACGGCGCGCAATCTACCAGTACCCGAGGTTGCGTCAAAATAACGACATAAAACTGTGACGGAAATGACACCAAACGGTCACGGTTGCGCCATATTGCACTTTTATAGTCCAGATCCATACAGGTCTGGATTCTTGGAGCATGAAATCAATCACGGTTGTCGGCGCTGGCTATGTTGGATTTTCGCTCGCGGTACTCTTAGCAAGGCGTAATGAAGTACGTGTCGTTGATATTGCTGAAGAACGTATACAGTCTATTCAGGACAAACGGTCTCCGATCCAAGATGTGGACCTTCAGCGGGCACTAGACATCGAACCGTTGAACCTGCAAGCCAGTGCGCACTTGCAGGGCTCCGTCGAAACTGCCGACATCATCATTATTGCCACCCCAACAAACTACGACCCAGAATCCAACTACTTCGATACCACAAGCGTCACATCCGTCTGCGAACAGGTACTCCAACTCAACCGCACTGCGCTGATCGTCATCAAGTCGACTGTGCCCGTTGGCTTCACCGCCCGGCTCAACCAAACACTCGATACAGATCGCATTGTTTTTTCGCCCGAATTTTTACGTGAGGGGCAGGCGCTAAAAGACAACGAATACCCATCACGAATTATCGTCGGTGCCCAAACCGAACAGGCGCGAGAGTTTGCCGAGCTCTTGCAGTACGCGGCAAAAAAGGTCGATGTCCCCGTATTGCTCACGGACAGCACCGAAGCCGAAGCCATAAAACTGTTCGCCAACACCTATTTGGCCATGCGGGTAGCCTACTTTAACGAGCTGGACACTTACGCCGCCGTGCACGACCTCAACACCCAGCACATTATCGAAGGCGTTTGCCTCGATCCGCGTATTGGGCATTACTACAATAACCCATCGTTCGGTTATGGCGGTTACTGCTTGCCCAAGGATTCAAAGCAATTGCTCGCTAACTACGATCAGGTGCCGCAGAACATGATTCGTGCGATTATCGATTCGAACGTCACGCGTAAAGACTTTATCGCCAGCGACATCCTAAAACGCAAGCCCAAGACGGTGGGCATCTATCGCTTGGTCATGAAGCAAGGCTCAGATAACTTCCGAGAATCCGCCATTCAAGGCATCATGAAGCGTTTAAAAGGTAAAGGCATCGAAGTTATCATCTTCGAACCCAACCTGCGCCTAAGTACGTTTTTTAACTCGCGGGTGTATTCCAACTTAGGCGAATTCAAAGCCCATTCCGATGTGATCATCAGCAATCGTCGCTGCGAGATGTTGGCGGATGTGGAGAGCAAGGTGTATACCCGCGATTTGTTTGGGATGGATTAGGCAAGTAGCTCGCACTAGACGCATCAGCAAAGCATTCTTCCTCAAGTGGCCAAATAACCCCCACCTACGCTTTGTCGAGTCTCGATACTCCTCAAATCTCTCCACACTTAATAAGGCAACAACCGCGCAAACTATTCACCCAATGAATGACTACGATAACAACTATACATTTGCTAAATCAATAGCCCTTTCATACACTGCGACGATTACTAAAAAGATAGACAGGACTCATTATGACATCGCGTGTAGATCGTGCGGGCCTACAAGTAGCCACCGTACTGGACGACTTGCTCAGCAATGGAATCATAGAAGGCACCGGCATTAGCGCGGACCAATTTTGGCAAACCGCAGCCGATGTATTCGCGAAGTTCATGCCAGAGAACCAGGCTCTGCTTGCCAAACGCGAATCTATCCAAAAGCAAATTGACGAGTGGCACAAGGCCAATCCTGCGCCATATAACCAAGACGAGTATCTGCGGTTTTTAAAAGACATCGGCTACTGGTTACCTGAGCCCGATGATTTTAGCATCACCACTGAAAACGTCGACGAGGAAATCGCCACCATGGCGGGACCACAGCTGGTGGTGCCCGTTATGAACGCCCGCTATGCCTTAAACGCGACCAATGCCCGCTGGGGCAGCTTGTACGACGCACTCTACGGCACTGACGTTATCTCAGAGGACGACGGCGCCGAGCGTGCGGGTGCCTACAACCCTATTCGCGGTGACAAAGTAATCGCTTTTGCTAAAGCCTTTTTAGACGAGCACTGCCCGCTAGCCAGCGGCTCACACTCGGATGTGAAGCAGTATGCCATTGCCGGCGAGAAGCTTACTGCCGTATTGCAAGAAGGCAA
>NZ_CBFHWH010000024.1:0-3718 GCF_965659035.1 Aequoribacter sp.
GGCTGTTTGGCATTTGGCACCATCGATACCTACATTCTCTGGAAGTTGACGGAAGGTCGGGCGCATCGCACCGATGCCACCAATGCCTCTCGGACGATGATGTTCAATATTCACGACCAGGTTTGGGATGGCGACCTTTTGACGATGTTTGATGTGCCTGCGTCGATATTGCCAGAGGTTTGCGATAGCGCCGCGGACTTTGGCGTGTGTGACGCGTCGATGTTTGGTGTTGAATTGCCTATTTTATCGATGATTGGCGACCAACAAGCTGCCTTAGTTGGTCAAACTTGTTTTGAGCAAGGCATGGCGAAAAGCACCTATGGCACTGGGTGCTTCATGATTGTGAATACCGGCGACCAAGCGCTGACGTCGGAAAATCGACTGCTCACCACTGTCGCATATCGCCTAAATGGTAAAACCACCTACGCCTTAGAAGGCAGTATTTTTGTGGCCGGTGCTGCGGTGCAATGGTTGCGTGATGGTCTAAAGCTATTGGAGAACGCAGCTGCAAGTCAGGCCTTAGCAGAATCGACCCCCTTAGATCACGGCGTGTATTTGGTGCCTGCCTTCACCGGACTAGGGGCGCCGTATTGGGATCCCGATGCACGTGGTGGTCTGCTGGGTTTGACCCGCGACACGGGCATCAAGGAGCTCGTATCAGCGGCTTTACAGTCGGTGTGTTATCAAACCAAAGATCTGTTGTGTGCCATGGAAGCTGACGGTCAAGAGCTTAAAAGTTTGCGGGTTGATGGCGGCATGGTGGCTAACGATTGGGTTATGCAATTCTTAGCCGATATTTTGGATGCCACGGTAGAACGTCCTCAAGTGATTGAAACCACCGCTTTGGGCGCGGCCTATTTGGCTGGACTACAGGCAGGCGTTTACGGTTCGTTAGCTGAATTGGGCCAGTCTTGGAATTGTGAGCGCAGATTTACGCCTGCACTGGATGATGCAAAACGGCAAGCGCTTTACCAAGGCTGGTTAGAAGCTGTCAAGCGAGTGATGACAAACTAGTCTCGGGGTATTCAAGCCCAGCCGCAGTGACTGGGCGTGCGGAGTCCGTTTACAGCGTTTCGAAGGTAATACCCGCGTTAGCTTGAAGCCTGTCCACTAAGGCCTGACCCATGGCGCTGGCAGGCGTCCAAATACCACCGCCGCAGCTCAAATCATCGCGGGCTAAACACACGGCGGCTTCGCCCAACATGCGAGAGGTGCCGCCGTAACCCGGATCTCGATCACCCGAGACTCGTGTTTTAACGGTCTGAGACGCATCTTCTGATTGCGCATGGAAAAACATTTCAAAATGGCCGTTCAGCTGTTCTTCGGGGGTAGGGCCTTCGCCGGGTTTGGGCAGGAATCGTCCCGCCAGTTTTCTGACCCAACCTAAGCCCATAATCGACGGGGTGAGCTTGCTGCCCAAAGCAATGTTCTTAGCTTTACGCTGCGCTTTTTTGTCCGAGCCTGTTAGTTGGCGTTCGTCATAGCGAAAGGTTTTACCGTAGGGGTAGGTTGCCAACGCGTTACTTCTACGCACAACACGCGCATTCACTGCGGCCATGAAAAATGGGCCGGTCCACTGTTGGAAGTTGTCGTCAAATACAGCCTCGTTGATGTCTAAACCATCGGGGCCGCTTTGCTCGCCTTCAGGGTTTAGTGAGTAGGGGTTCTCTAATTCTTCTTGGATGGATTTGTCTTTGCTCATTTGCTCCATCATTACCATCATGCTGGCAATCGTCCCACCGCTGGCACCACCACTGAACCGACCCACACGCGCATTCACTTCTTGCGCATAGATTCCAAAGCGCTCGCGCATGACGCTCTGGGCATAAAACACGCCTAAATCGCTTGGGATCGAGTCAAAACCACAGGTATGTACAATACGCGCACCGCTGGCTTCTGCCGTCGCCTGAAACTGCTTTATGGTTTGCCCCATCCACTGCACCTCGCCGGTTAAATCGCAGTAATGAGTGCCGTGCTTAGCGCAAGCTTCCAGTAAGGGTGTGCCATATAGGGCGTAAGGTCCAACTGTGGTGCACACGACTTTGGTTCGCGCAGCCAGTGCTTCCATGGCGGCCTGATCGTGGCTGTCAGCTTGTAGTAAAGGGATATCTGGGTTGCCCAGTTCGGCTTTAACAGCTTCAAGTTTGGCCAAATTGCGGCCTGCCATGGCCCAGTTTAAAGAGTCTCCGTAGGTCGTTTGTAGATGCTTTGCAACAAGTGAGCCAGTAAAGCCGGTGGCGCCCCAAAGTATGATTTCGAATTCTCGTGATGAGTCCATTGATGTTCTCGATGGTAGGTGTGACTTTTAGTTTACGCGCTTTGACTGGGTTTGGCTCACGCTTATTCACCTGCAACACCGTATGCTCTTTTAGAGTTGCTACTTCGTGTGATACCGTCGATCGTGTTTTTAAGGGCCGAGGGGCGCGGTGATGATTGAAACTCTAATAGTAGCAGTCATAGTAGGAGTATGGGCATTTTTGGCTTTGCAATCGGTGATGGCTGATTACAACTATTACAAAGCCGTCCAAACCCAAGAACCCGCTATTTGGGCGCAATTAGGGTCGCCGAAGTTTTTGCGGATTCCTATGGCTTTTGCGTCGAGTAAGGGGGTGATATTGCTCAAGTCAATCACGAATGAGCATATCTTAGCGCTTGCTAGAAAACACCGGCAGGCTGGCATCCAGTTTATTTCCTACCTCGTGACAGTTCTTGTTGGCTCCACTGCATATTTTAGTTTTGCTTGAGGTAGGTGGCTTGACTGAATCAGCGCATTCTATTTGTGTTATATGAAGCTCCTTATCAAATTTTGGTTATTCAGTGACGATTTTGTATTGATTGCTCCCTGTTATGGATCTGCTATAAATGGCTGATTTTTATCGTAATCTCCGCTGCGTCGTAAGGTTCAGAGTGTGCTGTCAACCGAAACTGTAACTCTATTTTTTGCTGTATCAATGGGCTTAGCCCTGAGCCCAGGACCTGATAATGTCTTTGTTTTAGCACAATCAGCCTTGAATGGACGACGAGCGGGTTTGATGGTGACTTTAGGGTTGTGCACGGGGTTACTGGTTCACTCGGCCGCCGTTGCGTTTGGCGTTGCGGCCGTAATAAAAAATACGGAGTACGGCTTTTTCATAATAAAGCTCTTTGGTGCCGCCTACCTCAGTTACCTTGCTTTACACCTTTTTGGAGCTCAGGCGATGACTTTGGGGCAATCACAAACCGCTGTTCGTTCCGCAAGGCTTTATCGTCGCGGTATCGTCATGAATCTCACTAACCCCAAAGTCGCGATCTTTTTCTTGGCGTTTTTACCGCAATTTACGGATCCTGAGAAAGGATCTGTCACCATCCAACTATTAGCCCTAGGTGCTGTATTCATAGTAGCTACCGCACTAGTCTTTGGCGTTATTGCTTGGTTTTCGGGGTTTTTGAGAGAGCGTTTGTTCGACTCTCCAAGAGCGCAACATGTTCTTAATCGGACCGCTGCGGTTTTGTTTGCGGCGCTGGCGGTTAATTTATTTATGACTGATTTTTAAGTTCGCTCATGACTTGCGTCTAGAGGTTGTGTTGTCCAACTATTGGGGTTCAGCTGTCACAGCCGCTGAAAACAAAAAAGGGCCACCTAACGGCGACCCTTTTCTGTTTTTGGTGGAGGCGGCGGGAGTTGAACCCGCGTCCGCCAGCACTCTGCCATCGGCTCTACATGCTTAGATTCCGTCTA
>NZ_CBFHWH010000024.1:3818-15768 GCF_965659035.1 Aequoribacter sp.
TTTGGTGGAGGCGGCGGGAGTTGAACCCGCGTCCGCCAGCACTCTGCCATCGGCTCTACATGCTTAGATTCCGTCTACTGATTTAGTGCGGCACAGCCCGACGGGCAGGACGTACAACACGAGCCTTGTAAAAGTTTAACAGCGCCGCCCAAGGCATACTTTGCTGCGATCCTGTTCTATATGACAGTCACACGCGCGGTACAGGCACCTTGCGATAGACCGTTAGCGGGGTTTAAGCCGCTAAAGCGTAGTTGTCGTCGTTGGCAACTATTAAGTTACAGCTTTGGATTAACGTGATTGGCTGTCATCACGGCATGCACCTCAGGTTTTGTCACCGTCGTCGAATCCATAACGCCCCCAAGTACTCGGTAAGTATACGCCATAAAAAGAAGTGGGGCATCAACTCAATTGATGGGTTGGTGGTGATGTTGTTTTGGTGTCTTCTTCCCGCTGGTTCACAGTGTTTGGTGTCTAAAGCGACAGGGATAAGGTTGGGTGTTCGATAAAGGTGGTAATTCGATCGCACTTTGGTAAATTAGAACTACTTATGAAAGTAATAGGCGCAGAATAATGGATAAAACACAGCGTTATCGAGATGCGGGTCACTGGCCTGATCAAACACTCCATTTTTGGCTGGATGAAAGCGCTTCACGTTGTCCTGACCGGGTGGCGGTTAAAGATGCGCCCAATCGAGAGGCGATTACCGGTGAGGCTCCTATCGCATTAACGTGGTCGCAGCTGAAAAAAGCCAGTCGCACATTTGCCGCCTACATGAAAAGCCAAGGCGTTCAAGCGGGTGATCGTGTCTTGATTCAGATGCCCAACGTTGTGGACTTAGTAGTGGTGTACTATGCGCTGTCGCGTTTAGGGGCGATTATTTCCCCAATCCCGGTGCAATACGGACATCATGAAGTTGACTGGGTGCACTCAGAGTTAAAGAACAGCCACGTCATTGTGGCGGGCAGTATGGCCGGGAAGCCCCTGGCGGCGGCCTCTTTATCGGACCGTTGCGCAGTGACTGTTATGGGTAAAGACTGGGTTATTGACCCTAATGTAGAGACTGACGCGACTGTAGAAGATTCGTCAGTAACCGCATCAAATATCTTAACAATCTGTTGGACTTCGGGAACGACCGGCACACCCAAAGGCGTACCGCGCGATCACAACATGTGGATGGCGATTGGCGTCAGTAACGTGAAAGTCTGCGATTACCGCGACGGTGATATCCTGCTCAACCCATTTCCATTGGTGAATATGGCGGCGGTAGGGGGCTTTTTGTTCCCCGCCGTGGTGTGCGGTGCTACCTTAGTGTTGCATCACCCCATTGATGTGCCCGTGTATTTGCAGCAGTTGCAGCAAGAGCGTTGCACTTTCACCATCGCGCCTCCGGCTCTGCTGAACCAACTTGCGGCGAAACCTGAAATGTGGAATGCCTTTGATTTTTCCGCGCTTCGTAATATTGGGTCGGGTGCCGCGCCGTTATCGCCTTGGATGATTGACGTTTTCGAGAACCAGTTCGGCAAGCCCATTTTGAACTTCTACGGATCGAACGAGGGGATATCGCTGTACTCAATTCCCTCGACAACGCCTGACACCGAAATGCGCGCTAGTTGTTTTTATCGTCCCGCAGTCGACTCTTGCATTGTGGCGGAAGTTGCGGACCCAGACACAGGTGAGCTGTTGACAGAAATTGGTGCAATTGGTGAACTGTTGATGGGTGGGCCTACGGTATTTAACGGATATTATAATCACGATAATGAAGGCGTATTCAGCAAAGAAGGGCTATTTCGCACGGGCGACTTAGTGGAAATTACCGGCGAGGACGGGCGTTATTTAAAGATCGTGGGTCGCTGTAAAGAGATGATTAATCGCGGTGGCTTTAAATTATCACCCGTTGAGTTAGATTTATTGCTAGAAAAAATCGATGGCGTTAAAGAGGCCGCGGCGTTTTCTATTCCCGACGATACTTTGGGTGAGCGCGTGGGAGCGGCGATCGTCTTGGAGGATCCTACCAAGATCGTCGACTTGGCGGTGATAAGCTCTTACTTTGAATCGCAAGGCGTGGCCAAGTTCAAAACGCCCGAGGGAGTGCTGATTATTGAGGCGCTACCACGCAATCCGGTAGGTAAAGTGCAGCGTTTTATGCTGAACGAGATCTACGAGGCTCAAAGCGCGTAGCAGCGCAGTATTATTTTAAGAAACGCTCGAATTCTTGCGATGCAGAGTCGGGCGTCTCGAGAGCCTGTAGCTTACCCAAGTCATCGAAAGTGATTAGATCTAAAGCCTGGGTCTCTTGCATGCGAGCCTCGCGCAATTTGCCGGCACCGCTGATGAATATTTTGCCCGATGTTTGGTTGTCGGAAGACACCAACAAGGCCAAACTATCGGCCACCTGTTCGGCAGAGAATAAGTCAGCCCAATCCTCTGGGAACCACTTCGCGGTGAGTGGGGTAAGGGCGTAGGGCGCAATGGCATTAATACAAATATCGTGCCCTTTTGCTTCATGGTGCAGGCTTCGCATTAGTCCGATCAGGGCTGCTTTTGAGGCGGCATAGGCGCTTTGGCCGTGATTACCATACAGCCCCGCTGTCGAACTTGAGACCATCACGCGTCCGTAGCCTGTTGTCCTTAAGTGGGGCCAAACAGCGTGCAGCAATCTGGCAGTGCCATAGAAGTTGGTGTCCATAATCGCTTCAAAATCGGAAAAGCTTTGTTTATGAAAGCTTTGCGGGTAGTCAAAGCCAGCATTCGCCACCACAATGTCCAGCCGGCCCCAGGTATCGAGCGCTTTGTTCAGGAGGTTGATGCCAGACTCTGGATCTTGTGCCGAAGAATACTCAGCGACCGCGCTACCCCCCAAGGCCTTAATGTCAGCAACGACTGCGTCCGCCGAATTATGTTGATCGGCGTGACTGCGATTATTCACAACCACGTTAATGCCAAGACTTGCTAGTTTATGAGCGTAAGCACGCCCTAAGCCTTTGCCGGCACCAGTGATAATCGCAACAGGTTGGCTCATGGAAATTCTCGTATTTGTCTAATAATGCAAGTATCCTAAACCCAAACAATAATTAGGAGAAGCGCATGTTGGAATTATTGCTCGCGACGGCGGTGTTGGTGTTAAGCGTGGTGATCGTCTTGTGGGGGCTTAGCATCGCAATTCGCGATGTCAGTATTATCGATATGGCATTTTCGAGCTTAATCGCAGGTGTTGTCGCGTTTATTTACTGGTTCTCGAGTGCGTCTGGGCAGGCAGCGACCTTGACGCTTGGCTTGGTCATTATCTGGGCATTGCGCATGACCGTGTACCTCGTCAATCGCAATTGGGGGCACGGCGAGGATGTGCGCTATACCAAGCTTAGGTCCTGGGTGCCTGAGGGTTGGCCATTTTACTGGTTCAGTTTGCGCCAAGTGTTTCTTTTGCAGGGCGCGGTGATTTGGGTGTTAACGCTGCCACAGCAAATTGCTTTTGTTTCTGCGCCTGAAACCGCTATGACCATTATAGGTTGGATTGGAGTAGCCCTGTGGGGTATTGGATTCTTTTTTGAGACGATTGGCGATTGGCAGCTGTCGCGATTTCGAGCTGATCCAAGCAAGAAAGGAACGGTGCTGAATACAGGCCTGTGGCGCTATACGCGCCACCCCAACTATTTTGGCGAGTTGGCACAGTGGTGGGGCTTGCTGCTCATTGTCGCGCACGTGCCATGGGCTTTAGTGGGTGCCATGGGGGTGGCAATATACTCATGGCTGGTAGTACGCGTGACCGGCAAAGCAACACTGGAGAAAAAAATGAGCAGAGAAAAGCCCGAATACGCGGAGTATGTCCGCCGCACGTCGGGCTTGATTCCCTGGTTTCCCAAAGCCTAGGCCTGCTCGTCAAGTGCCTTGTTAAAGGGCTGGTGATAGAGGCGTTTGCCGGTGGCCTGGTAAATGGCGTTCGCGAGCGCCGCTGGGGTCGGCGGCATTGGCGGTTCGCCTAAGCCCGTAGGGTCGGTATCGTTTTTAACAAAATGAACATCGATTCCCGCAGGCGCCTCGTTGATGCGTAGCATGCGGTAGTTGGTGAAGTTGTTTTTGGAAGGCGCGCCGTCGTCAAAGGTCATTTCGCCGTACATCGAGTGGCACAGACCATTAATGATGCCACCTTGCGTCATGTTCGCAGCGGCATCGGGGTTGATCACAATGCCACAATCCAACGCAGAGGTTACCTTGCTGACGAGGGGTTTACCTTGGCTCATCTCTACTTCAATGACGTTCGCGCAGTATGAGCTGTGGCAAAAATAAGCGGCTACACCTAGGTTGCGCCCATCTTTGTTATCCCAACCCGACTTCTCACGAACCAGTTTTAAAACGCCCGCATAGCGCTCGGCATCGTAGTCGTTGTTGTCGCCTACTGGGTTTGTTTTTGCGCGTTCCAGCAGCTCTAAGCGGAAATCGATAGGATCTTTGCCTGCAGCTTCTGCGAGCTCATCAAGAAATGACTGTTCCGCCACCGCCATGAAGTTGGATTCGGGTGCTCGATAGGCGCCTACGGTGATATTGGACGGGATTACCGTATCTTCCGCGAGATAGTTATCGACCGCGCCTGCGGGAAAGCGATTCGGAAATAGGGGGGATTCCGGGATACCCGTGGCACGGATATGGTATGCCGTAAGTTCGCCTTGTTCGTTCAACGCTGCGCGCATAGTCGCTTGGTATGCGGGTCGATAAACACCCACGGTCATGTCGTCTTCGCGCGTATAGGTTAGCAACACTGGTTGTTTGACCTGCTGCGAAATCAAAGCGGCTTCCACTGCAAAGTGCAGATATAGGCGACGCCCGAAACCGCCCCCCATGCGCGTCATTTGCATTTCGACTTTATCTTTGGGCAGACCCAAGTGCCTGGAGACACTATCATGAATGAGTATTGATCCTTGGTGAGGCCCAACTAATTTAGCCGAATCGGTTTTTACGTCGGCAAAAAAGTTCATGGGTTCCATGGTGTTATGGGCTAGGAATGGTGCGCTGTAGGTTTGCTCGATCACCTTGTGTGCGTCTTCAAAAGCCTTTTCAGGGTCGCCATCGCGACGCTTCTCGGTCAATGCTTTCTGTAAAGTGCTATGCATACGAGTTGCATGTTCCGAGCTGGATTCTAGCCCCCTAGGGACGGTAACCGTACTTTTGTTGCCGCTGAATCCAACCAAAGGATACTGATACTCTGGCATTTCCTTCCAAGTCGCTTGAACCGCTTGCTTCGCTTTTTTAACGCGCCAAGTCGAGTCGCCGACAATGGCAATAATTTCTGGAAAAGCGCAGACGTCACTGAAACCGCGCACAAAGTCTTCGGGGTACATCGAAATTGAAAATGCATCTACGATTCCAGGCATTGCTTTGATTGCCTCGACGTTAAAGCCTTCGAGCGTTAAACCAAATGCGGGTGGGTGCACGATGCCCGCGTGCAACATGCCTTCAACGCGCTGGTCGATTCCAAATAGAGGTTTCCCGGTAACAATATCCTCGGCTACGACGCTTTTCTTGGATTGACCAATGAGTGAGAAATCGTTCTTGTCTTTTAAGACGACTTGCTCGGGGATGGCTATTTCAGACGCCGCTACCGCCATGTCGCCGTAAGATGCCGATTGTCCCGAGGCGTGGCTCAGCACTGAATTTTCGGTATGAATTTCATCAACAGGCACACCCCATTGTTTGGCGGCGGCTAACTTTAAAAGTTGCTTTGCTGTAGCACCTGCCATGCGTAAGCCGGCCCAGTTAGATCTTACCGACCAGCTGCCCCCTGTGATTTGCATGGGGTACTTGGCCGGGTCGTTCGGCGCTTGTACAGATACGATATCGGCCCAGTTGGCGTCGAGTTCCTCCGCTACAATCATCGGGAATGAGGTCATCGTACCTTGACCAAAGTCTGGATTTTGAACTTTGATTTCTATGGTGCCATCGGGAGCGATGGACAATACCGCATTAAACTCAAACCAGTCTGCCGGCGCGGATGCGCCCTTGGCCAGTGCGAGTGGTGCGGTTTTTAGGTTAAAGCCCAATGCTAAGGTACCGCTGGTCACGGCGAGGTTTTTAATGAAGCTGCGGCGATTCATGCCCGTTTTGATCGTGCTCATCTTACGCCTCCGCTTTCATCTGGGTTGCGGCCAGTTTTACCGCCTCACGAATTCTGACGTAGGTGCCACATCGGCACAAATTGCCCTGCATGGCATTGTCGATGTCTTGGTCGGTGGGGTTGGGATTGTTAGCCAACAGGGACGAAGCATTCATAATTTGCCCTGCTTGGCAGTAACCACACTGGGCCACGTCTAAGTCTAACCACGCTTGCTGCACGGGGTGCTTGGTGCCTATATCGGTTGCGAGTCCCTCGATTGTAGTGATAGACATATCCCCAACGGCGCTTACTGGAATCTGGCATGATCGCACTGCAGAGTCATTTAGGTGGATGGTGCAAGCGCCACAGGCCCCTGCACCACAGCCAAATTTGGTGCCTAGTAGATTTAAACTGTCACGCAATACCCATAGCATTGGGGTATCTGCATCAACGTCCACAGTAATCTGTTTGTTGTTAACGGTAAGAGTGTAGTTTGGCATGCCCTGTCCCTTGAAAACTTTGTTATTGCCGCAACTAACTTTATAGCAGAGTGAAGACGATAAAACAGTGACAAAAACGGTTTGTTATGAGAAATCCCGCAATAATGGGGGTTTCAGCGCACAGGAGTTTTGGATATGGGCTTACTACAGCAGGGTCGTTGGGTTGACCATTGGTACGATACAAGCGCTACGGGTGGCGCATTCAATCGTCAGGACAGCGCGTTCCGAGGGCATGTGGTAGCGCCCGAAGATTATCAAGCCGCAGATGCCACCTTGTATCCCGCAGAATCTGGGCGTTACCAGTTGTATGTCTCTTTGGCTTGCCCTTGGGCCCACAGAACGCTTGTATTTCGTGTGCTAAAGGAACTTGAGTCGCATATCGACATTACGGTCGTCGAGCCGATTATGCTCGAGAATGGGTGGGAGTTTGGAGTGCCTCTCGATGACATGCAGTTTTTATACGAGCTGTATTTACGGGCTGATCCCGCGTATGAAGGCCGAGTAACGGTGCCCGTATTATGGGACAAGCAAACCCAAACCATCGTCAGTAATGAATCGGCCGATATTATCCGCATGCTCAACAATGCCTTTGACGAAATTACCGGTAATACACAGGACTTTTATCCGGATCATTTGCGGACTGAGATTGATGAAGTTAACGAGCGGATTTACAACACCGTGAATAATGGTGTGTATAAGGCGGGGTTCGCCACCACACAGCAAGCTTATGAGGCAGCGGTTTACCCTCTATTCGACACCTTGGATTGGCTGGAAGATCGACTCAGTCAGCAGGCTTTTCTTGTCGGCGACTATTTAACCGAGGCCGATTGGCGACTGTTTACCACGCTCGTTCGTTTTGATGCTGTCTACTTTGGCCACTTCAAAACGAATATCCGCCGTATTCAAGATTACCCCAATATCAGTGCCTATTTGCGTCAGCTTTATCAGGTGCCTGGCATTGCTGATACAGTGAACTTTGATCATATCAAGCAGCATTATTATGCCAGCCATACCATGATCAACCCCACTCAAGTAGTGCCTGTCGGCCCGGCTCTTGACTTACTCGCGCCACACGGGCGCGGCAAAATATTGGTAAGGGGTGCTAAATAATGCGAACTTTGGTTCAAGTAATCCGAGCGCACCCCACGCAAGATGGCGCTGGTGTCAAAATACATCGAGTTGCCGGACAAGCGCTTAATGCCATTTTGGACCCTTTTTTGATGATCGACGAGATCAACTCAGATAACGCGGATGACTACATCGCGGGTTTTCCAGAGCATCCGCACCGCGGTTTTGAGACGATCACCTACATGAAAGCTGGTAAAATGCGGCACCGCGACCACATGGGCAACGAGGGTGTTATCGAGTCGGGCGGGGTCCAGTGGATGACCGCGGGACGGGGCGTATTGCATTCGGAGATTCCAGAGCAAGAATCGGGATTGTTGCATGGCTTTCAGATTTGGTTGAATTTGCCAAGTCACCAAAAAATGGTTGATCCGGACTATAAAGACATTCGCCCTGATGCGATGGGTCGTGCCGTATCTGAGGGGGTAGCTGACCTAAGCGTCGTCGCAGGCCAACTTGGCGTTTTTGGTGAAGTGTTAGATGGTCCAATTAGAGGCCGCATGACGCAACCTTTAATTGCAGACCTAGAGATAGCGCCTAATCGGTCTGTAAGTTTGAGTACTGATTTATACGACAGTGTCTTGGTGCTTGTTTATCGTGGACAGACATCAGAGCTATCGACTAAGACCCTTGGTGTTTATGGTCCGGGCTCCGAACTTTGCTTGCGCTCGGGTGAGGAAGGCGCCTCTGCCCTGATCTTGGCGGGAAAGCCCATAAAAGAGCCCATCGTTCAGTACGGTCCTTTTGTCATGAATACCGAGCAGCAAATTCGCGACGCTATTATGGATTACCGAGCCGGCAGACTCGCGGGCTAGGGTGCGCCTTGGCGCGACTTAACAAAGATTGCGCTCTAATCCGCGAAAGGCTCAAAGATAAAGCGATCATCTTCAAACGCCTTAAACTCAAGCGCGTAACCGTTGTTATCGTGAAAGAACATCGTATCTTGCTCGCCAGGGGTTCCTTTGAAACGCCTGTAGGGCTTGATAACAAAATTTACTTTGCCGTGAAGCCGCGCCGCCAGATCGTCGAACTGTTGGGGTTTTAAAATGACACCGAAATGCGGCATGGGTACCTGGTGTTTGTCGACAGGGTTAAAGTACTGCTCGAGCACCGCACCGCCACAATAATGAAATACCAGCTGATGCCCAAATAAATCTAAGTCCACCCACGTGCTGTCTTCTCGACCCACCCTACAACCAAGTATGTGGGTATAAAACGTGCGTGTTTCTTGCAGGTTGGCGCAGGGAAGCGCTAGATGGAAGGGGCGCATACATCATTCCTTAGAAGCTTGATTTGATCATAAACCCAAAGAGCGTATATCCAAAACAGTGTTCACGTACGGTGTTGATTATCTGCGTCAGATCTAATCCCTGTGCACTACAAGATCGTCTTTATTACTACTTGACTTTTGATATTCTTATTAGGTAAGGTGGCCTGACCACTTTACCAGTGGCGGGGTGACGCTGTATCAATGCCCAAACCGCAGGATAAAAATACTATAAATCATTGATCGGGAGTGAGCGATGAAAGCAATTCAAAAACGTTTAGTAGGTGCGACAGCTTTAGCGGTAATGACCCTAAGCGGTGCTGCTGTAGCGCAAATGCAACTTGAAGAAGTCGTGGTAACCGCGCAAAAACGCGCTGAAAGTGCCCAAGACGTGCCTGTTGCGCTAACGGCAATTAGTGGTGACGCGATTGAAAACATGGGCATCGGCAACATGGGGGATCTAACCCAAATGTCGAGTTCGTTGACGGTGCAAGAATCGGGTAACCGTAACGAAAGCCCCGTATCGATTCGCGGTATTGGTACTTTTTCGTATGCAATTGGTGTTGAGCCATCGGTATCGGTCATTATCGACGAGGTTCCTGTTGCAACGACGGGTCAGGCCTTCGCCAACTTGGCGGATGTCGAACGTGTGGAAGTCCTACGTGGCCCCCAAAGCACCCTGTTTGGTAAGAATGCCTCGGCTGGTGTGATCAATATCGTCACCAAGAACCCCTCTGAAGAGTTTGAAGGTTCCGTAGAAGTTACCGGTGCCGACGACGATTATTATCGTTTTGCCGGTTCAGTTTCGGGTCCCATTAGCGATTCAGTCGGTTTCCGCTTGAACGCGTACTACGATGACTTTGGTGGGAACATTGAAAATGCCCTAGGCGGCGATGATTTACAAGCAACGGAATCTCAGGGTGTTCGCGCTAAAGTTCGTTTCGACGCGTCACAAGATCTGACGGTGACGGTAACAGCTGATTACAATGAGCTTGATCAAACTTTCTCGGCGAGCACTTTTCGCGAAGTGTCGCCCGACGCGCAATGGCTGAAAAACTTCGGCCTGGGTGTTTCGCAAGACGTGTGGTTCTCGGGCATTGGTTTGAAAGCAGGTGAAGACAACTTTAAAGGCGCTGCCTCCACAATTCCTCATTCTGCATCGGAAGACTACTCCGTAGCTGTCAAAGTTGAGTATCAACTCGGTGAGCACTCAGTAACTTCGATTACTGGTTGGAGAAATTGGGAATACGTCAATACCACGGACCTGGATGGTGCCGCTGACTTATTTGGTAGCTCTTGGGACATGTCGTCACTGTACGAAATTGATCAAATTACGCAGGAGATTCGTATCGCTTCACCTGCTTCCGATACCTTCGAGTATGTCGCAGGTCTGTGGTATTCGCAGTCAGACTATGATCGAGGGTTTGTTCGTAAACCACTTATCCCTGGTACGACGGTAGCTAAGTCAGATTGGTTGGCCTACGCGGGCAACGAAGCTCTGTCTGTCTTTGGTCAGGGTACTTGGAAACTCTCTGAACAGCTCAATGTAACCGCAGGCCTTCGCTACCAAATGGAAGATGTCGAAGTTCAGTTTGACAACGCAGTTAATGGCGGTTCTTTTGCGGGCGCAGATGACGATTCTGTGATGGTAGGCCGAGCAGCTGTGCAATATTTTGTGAACGATGATGTCATGTTGTACGCGAGTTACGCTCGTGGCTATAAAGGACAGGCTTACAACACCACCAGTTCGTTTAACCAGTTCCAAGCCGATAATCCAGTAGGCACTGAAGATTCAGATGCCTATGAGGTGGGTATTAAAGGCGACTTCATGGACGGTCGTTTGCGTGTAAACGCTAACTACTTCTTGGTTAACTACACTGGGTTCCAGGCGCAAAGCGGTATTATCGATCCAAATACCGGAGCTGTCGAACTTTCGTTGGATAACGTGGGCGAGCTCGAGACCTCGGGTGTTGAACTCGATGTGACTGCTTTGCTCAGTGACAACTTATTGTTGAACGTGGGCGCATCGTGGACTGACGCAACTATCGAGGAATTTGGTACAGCCGAATGCTACAACGGTCAGACCGCGGCGCAGGGATGTATTACCGATCCAGAGCTCGGCAGAATTCAGGATCTAGCGGGCAAGCCTCTGAATAACTCGCCTGACTTGAAAGTCGTTGTGGGCCTTGATTACGGTTTTTCTGTTGACGAAAAGTTTGATGGCTTCATGCGCGCACATTACCAGTGGCAGGACGAAGTGAACTTCTCGCTGACACAAGACCCACTAACGGTTCTGGGCTCCTACGGCATCCTCAACTTGAGTGCAGGTGTAGAGTCTACCGATGGGCGTTATACTGTGACCGCGTTTGTGAACAACGCACTCGATGAGTTTTATGTAACTGCCTTACCTAACTTGTCGTCGCTCTACGGCGCGACAGCGCTTAGCCAAATCGTACCCCGCAACGCCGAGCGCATCATGGGCGTTCGCTTGAAATACAACTTCTAAGGTCTGTTGACCCCCTTTCAAGGCCGCCCAGAGCGGCCTTTTTTTTGCCTGTAAATTGTGCCGAACGACACTTTGTTTTAGTGTGTATTTTTACGAAGAAGGTTAAGGCAAGGTGGGGCATGGAATTTGATCTTGTTATCAAAAACGGCACGGTGATCGACGGTACGGGTGCCGCGGCTTTTAGAGCCGATGTTGCAGTTCAGGATGGACTCATTGTCGCAGTAGGCCACGACCTTGGTGCGGCCCAAAAAGAGATCGATGCACAGGGCTGTATCGTGACTCCGGGCTTTATTGACATTCACACCCACTATGACGGTCAAGTGACGTGGGACAAAGACATGCGTCCGAGCGTGAACCATGGCGTTAGTACCGTTGTTATGGGCAGCTGTGGTGTTGGCTTCGCGCCAGTGCGCCCAAGTGATCACGAAAAGCTGATTCGTCTGATGGAAGGGGTGGAGGATATCCCC